>CAZJIU010000041.1:2950-19387 GCA_964546145.1 uncultured bacterium | reverse complement strand
AACGCAGCTTTGATAAATTCCCTGAAAAGCGGGTGGGCTTGATCGGGCTTAGATTTGAATTCAGGGTGAAATTGTACTGCAATAAAGTAAGGATGATTCTTTAATTCGATCATTTCAACCAAATCTTTCTTGGGATATATTCCCGAAAAGATCATTCCGGCTTGCTCCAGTAGTTCGCGATATTGGTTATTAAATTCATATCTGTGCCGGTGTCGTTCCTGAATTAAAGTTTTGCCATATACTCCAAATGCCAAGGTATTCTGCTTAATCCGACAAGGATATGCACCCAGTCGCATCGTGCCCCCTAGATTTTTTACCTCTTTCTGTTCGGCTAATAAACTGATGACCGGATTTTTTGTTTTGGGATTAAACTCAGTCGAGTTGGCATCTTTGAGGCCACAGACATTACGGCTAAATTCAATCACGGCGCATTGCATCCCCAGACACAAGCCTAAAAACGGAATCTTATTTTCACGTGCAAATTTAATGGCTTTGATCTTGCCCTCGATTCCGCGATAACCAAAACCTCCTGGCACAAGAATTCCCGAGACACCTTTTAGAAATTTTTCCGATCCTTTCTTTTGGAGATCCTCTGAATCTACTTTTCTGATTTCGACTCTTGCATCATTATAAATACCCGCATGAATCAAGGACTCATAAATAGATTTATAGGCATCCTGTAAAGCAATATATTTACCCACCAGGGCAATCGTAACTTTATTCTTTGGCTTAAGTGCTCTTTCAACTACATTCTCTTCCCAATCCTTCAAATCGGAAAATCTACAGATCAACTTAAAATGACTTAAGATGATTTCATCGAGGATCTGGTTCTTGAAAATGAGGGGTATCTGATAAATGGACTCGACATCTCTGGCTTCGATCACCGCCTCCTTGCGGACATTGCAAAACAGCGATATTTTTTCTTTTAATTCATTCACCAGTGTCTTTTCCGTCCGGCAGATTAAAATATCCGGCTGGATCCCGATCTCGCGCAATTTACCGACGCTGTGCTGGGTGGGTTTGGTCTTGATTTCATCGGCAACTTTGATAAAAGGAACCAGGGTCAGGTGGATGTAAAGCACATTGTCATAACCGATATCCAAGCGGAATTGCCTTGCTGCTTCCAAAAACGGCTGACTTTCAATATCACCCACCGTACCACCGATTTCGATAAGCACAATGTCTGCACCGGATACCATAGCAACCTTAGCAAATCTTTCCTTAATCTCATTCGTAATATGGGGAATTACCTGGATTGTCTTGCCTAAATAATCCCCGTGTCTCTCCTTAGAAATTACCGCATTATAGATTTGTCCGGTGGTAACGTTATTGAATTTCGTCATCTTGGCATGGACAAATCTTTCGTAATGGCCGAGGTCTAAATCGGTTTCTGCTCCGTCATTAGTCACATAGACTTCACCGTGTTGATACGGGTTCATCGTGCCGGGGTCAACATTAATATAGGGATCCAATTTCATAATTGTAATCTTTAATCCCCGCGATTCCAGAATCTTACCGATTGAAGCGCAAGCTATGCCCTTCCCCAGACTCGATATCACACCGCCAGTTACAAATACGTATTTTGTCATAATAAATATTACCCTTACCTATGTAGCTCCAAATTAATTACCAATTCTCCATTTTAAAGTATCGGCCTGATTTATCCTAAAAGTACCAGATATACTAATTGATCCGCCGATGGTAATCATTGAATGGAAAATAACTTACTAAATCAATATCCTCACTTATAATAGCAATCCTAAAGTGATAAATTCCTTCCACGGGAGAATAATATACCGAAGAGCGTACTTTTTTCAAATTCTATTCTTTGATGTTGAAACAATCACCTAATTCACTCTAAGCCATTCATCAATAGCACGCGCAGCCTGTCTGCCGCTATTAATTGCATGTACAACTAGTGAAGAACCATTAACGGTATCTCCGGCAGCAAATATTTTCGGCTGACTACTTTTAAAATTATTGACTTCCACATTGCCCTGATTGTCGAGCTGCAGATTCAGACTTTTAACGAGTCCCTCATAGGCAACATGCTCAAAACCAAGTGCCAAAATTACAAGGTCAGCCGCAATGATAAAATCAGTTCCAGGCAGCTCTTTGTTATACCAGTGCTTACCGTTTTTAAGCCATTCAACCGAACAGCAATTGATGGAAGCTACATTTATTCCGACACCGGTGAAGCTTTTTGTCTTTACGTTCCAGATTCGATTGCAACCTTCTTCATCGGAAGACGATATTCTCATTATGCGCGGCCAGTTTGGCCAAGGGGTATCCAGGGGTCGGGAGAGTGGCGGCTGGGGTAGAATCTCAAGCTGATAAACTTCTTTGGCTCCCTGCCTCTTGGCGGTCCCTACGCAATCACTTCCGGTATCACCGCCTCCTATCACAACGACAACTTTGCCTTTCGCAGTGAATAAAGATGAGCCTTTCGGCGGCTTTTTACCATCGTTAAGAATATTTTGGGCCTTCAGGTAATCCAGTGCGAACACTATGTTCTCGAATCCCCTTCCACTTACCGGCAGGTCTCTGGGCTGACCGGCGCCAGCTGCCAGACAGATACAATCGAACATTTTGTATAGATATCGAACAGAAACATCTTCACCAGCAGTTACGTCAGTCTGAAATTCAACACCTTCGGCAGTGAGTTGATCCAATCTGCGGTCAATAATCCATTTTCCTAGCTTGAAATCTGGAATACCATATCGCAGCAGACCGCCGAGTTTATCATCTTTTTCAAAAACGACAACGCTGTGACCGGCTCTCGCCAGTTGCTGAGCAGCGGCCAGACCTGCAGGACCTGAACCAATGATTGCAACCCGCTTACCGGTCTTTTTATTCGCTGGCAGAGGCTTTATCCAACCCTCGGCAAATCCCCGCTCCACAATTTCAAGCTCAATCTTCCTTATCATGACCGGTTCGTCGTTGATGTTCAAGGTACAGGCAGTCTCGCAGGTTGCCGGACAAAGCCTGCCGGTAAACTCCGGAAAATTATTCGTTGAATGCAGCAGCCGACACGCCTGTTGCCACTCACCTTTATAAATCAAGTCGTTAACATCAGGAATAAAATTACCCAATGGACATCCAAAGGAATGACAAAATGGAACACCGCATTCCATACATCTCGCAGCCTGCTGCTGGAGTTGGTCAGGTATAATAGGCAGCTCAAACTCGTCAAAATCCTTGATGCGCTGCTCTACCGGCCGGTGCAGTATGTTCTGACGTTTATATTTTAAGAAACCTTTAATTTCCCCCATAAAATACCTCTTCAGTTGCAGGAGTAGTTTCCGTATGCCTTTGCTCTCCTGCACGCATTTTTTCGAGAGCCTTGCGATACTCGATTGGGAAAACTTTAACGAAATGGCCAATCATTTCAGACCAGGAATTCAGGATGCGTCTTGCCTGGCTGCTGTTGGTCCAATATAAATGTCTCTCGATCAAATCATAGAGAAAGTCTATATCCTGCTGATGCCAGACACTCTCGAGTTCAACCATATCCAGATTACAGAGAGTATCGAAAAGCTGCATTTCATCGAGGACATAAGCAACGCCACCACTCATACCCGCAGCGAAATTACAGCCGGTCTTTCCGATAACAACAACCGTTCCTCTTGTCATATATTCACAACCGTGGTCACCTACGCCCTCAACAACGGCAATTGCACCGCTGTTGCGGACTGCAAATCGCTCGCCGGCAATGCCATTAATAAACACCTCTCCGGAAGTTGCCCCATAAAGAACCGTATTGCCGACAATAATATTCTCATGCGCCACCAGAGGAGAATTTTCCGCCGTTTTAACAATAATCCTTCCCCCGGAAAGTCCCTTTCCTAGATAATCGTTACTGTCGCCAATCAGTTTCAACGTCATTCCGGCAGCAAGGAAAGCGCCAAAACTTTGTCCTGCAGAACCGCGAAAAACAATTTCGATTGTATTATCCGGCAAACCACCGGGACCCCATTTGCTCACAATCCGACTACTGAGAACCGCACCGACCGTTCGATTGGTATTAAAAATCGGCATTTCGATAGAAATCTTTTCTTTCTTCTCAATTGCACCTGAAATCTTTTTCAAAATTTGCCAATCAATATGGTTGGCAATCTTATCCGAAGAATTGCCGTTATACCGGACAACACTGCCCTTAGAAGTTTGAGGCTGATAAAATATTGCGCTAAGGTCGAGCTGCCTCGCTTTATAATGCTCGATACTATTACGAATATTGAGCCGCTCGGTTCTTCCAATCATTTCATCAAAATTTCTAAATCCAAGCTGCGCCATAATTTGCCGGACTTCTCCGGCAACAAACAGCATAAACCGCTGGACATATTCGGGCTTGCCTGCAAATCTTTTTCGCAATTGTGGGTCCTGTGTTCCGATCCCAAACGGACAGATCCCTTCGTGACATTTTCGCAGGAGGACACAACCCAGAGACACCAGCGCAGCAGTACCAAAACCGAATCTGTCTGCCCCAAGCATAGCGCCAACAACAACATCTCTACCTGTTCGCATCTGGCCATCAACCTGAACTCTGATACGGTCACGCAGACCGTTCATAACTAGGACCTGCTGGGTTTCAGCAAGACCGAGCTCCCAGGGACAACCGGTATGTTTTATAGAAGAAAGCGGACTTGCGCCTGTGCCGCCATCGAAGCCACAGATAACCACCTCATCTGCGCCGCCTTTGGCAACTCCGGCAGCGATAGTACCGACACCAACTTCCGCAACAAGCTTGACCGATACCTTGATACCGGGATTGGCACACTTCAGGTCATAAATAAGCTGAGCAAGGTCTTCGATGGAATATATGTCGTGGTGAGGTGGCGGCGAGATAAGTGTTACACCCGGCGTAGAATATCTCAGTGTAGCAATTTCATCAGTTACCTTATGTCCGGGCAACTGTCCACCTTCACCGGGTTTGGCTCCCTGAGCAATCTTGATTTGAATCTCTTTAGCATTTATAAGATAATTTATAGTAACACCGAACCTGCCACTGGCAACCTGCTTAATTCCGCAATTCTTCGAGTCTCCATTCTCTTGAGGACTATAACGTGCTGGATCTTCGCCGCCTTCGCCGGTATTGCTCATCGCCCCAAGCCGATTCATCGCGACAGCCAGACATTCGTGGGCTTCTTTGCTTATTGAGCCGTGACTCATAGCACCGGTGCAAAATCTTTTCACGATACTTTCTGCAGGCTCGACATCTTCAATCGGTATTGATTGACCCGGAACAAACTCAAAAAGACCACGGAGCGTATAAAAATTGTTAGCCTGTTCATTGACGGCTTTTGCATACTGCTCATATGCGTTTGCATCATTCAACATCACGGCCTGCTGAAGTCTTGAGATAGTGACCGGATTCCAAAGATGCCTTTCCCCGTTTCTTCTCAAACGATACTCACCGCCAAATTCCAGTTCGAGCACTCCGATAGGGCGCTGCACAAAAGCCGTCCGATGTCTGGTAATTACCTCTTGTGCGACCTCTTCAAGACCAATGCCGCCGATGCGCGATATTGTGCCCGAAAAGAATTTAACAATAAATTCATGGTTCAGTCCAATTGCCTCGAAAAGCTGCGCACTGGTATAGCTGCGAAGCGTCGAGATACCCATCTTGCTCATGGTTTTAAGAATGCCTTTTTTTACCGCAGCAATATAATTATCAGCTATCTGGACTGTCTCCATTCTTGATGGTAAATCCCCACTTCTATGCATTTCATCAAGTGCCTCGAAAGCCAGATAGGGATTCACCGCATTGGCCCCAAAGCCACACAAAAGACAGAAGTGCATAACCTCACGCGGCTCGGCACTTTCGATAATTAAACCGGCTTCGCCGCGCAAACCGCAGTCGAGCAGATTATGATGAACAGCCGAAACAGCTAATAATGAAGGAATAGGCGCTTTTGTCGCTGAAACTCCACGGTCGCTGACAATAATCAACGATGCTTCATCTTCAATCGCTCGTTTTGCCGAATCAATTAATTGCTCAAGACCTTTTTGAAGGGCAACACCTGGATTTTCAGAATCAGCCTCAAACAAGGCCAATACAGTTGCAACTTTAAAGTCGTCCCTATTGACCATTCGCAGCTGCTGGAGGTCTTCATTTGTAAGTAGCGGATGAGGCAGCTTCAACTGCCGGCAGTGCTGCGGCGTCTCCTCCAGCAAATTCCTTTTCTTACCAGTAAAAATCATCAAGCTCATAACCAGCCCCTCGCGCAGAGGGTCAATGGCAGGATTGGTAACCTGGGCAAAAAGCTGTTTGAAATAATCGAATAATAATCGCGGTCTGTCCGATAGTACGGCAAGCGGCGTATCTATCCCCATCGATCCAACGGGCTCCTGACCGTTAAGCGCCATCGGGGTCAAAATCAGTTTCAATTCCTCACGGGTGTAGCCGAAGACCTTCATTCTTTGAAAGATAGTTTCCGGGTCGCTTTTAACCAGTTTGGGCGAGTCAAACATTCCACGCAGCTCTATCCGATTCTCCTCAAGCCATCGGCGATATGGTCTATGCCGGGCAATTTTGCTTTTGATTTCATTGTCTGTTACCATTCGTCCTTCGACGGTATCCACCAGGAACATCCGACCAGGCTGAAGACGCCCTTTCTGGCTTATTTTCTCGGGCGGGAAATTAACAACACCGGTCTCGCTTGCCATAATTGCAATGCCATCGGTTGTGACAAGGTAACGGCAGGGCCTCAATCCGTTGCGGTCGAGTGTGCCGCCAACCAGACGACCATCCGTAAATACCATTGCCGCCGGACCATCCCAGGGCTCCATGATCGCGGCGTGGTATTCGTAAAATGCCCGCTTATCGGTACTGATATGATAAGAAGAGCCAAAGGCCTCCGGAATCATCATCATCATCGCATGAGGTATATTTCTGCCGGTGCGAACGAGCAGCTCAAGGGCATTATCGAAACATTCGGAATCACTCCCGGTTGGAGTTAAAATAGGAAACAGCTCATTCATATCACAATCAAACAATTCACTGGCCATCTTCGGCTGACGCGCAAGCATCTGATTGCGGTTCCCGCTGAGGGTATTAATCTCGCCATTATGAGCTATGTAGCGAAACGGTTGGGCGAGCCGCCAGTTCGGAAATGTATTTGTGCTGTAGCGCTGATGCAAAATTGCTAAGGCCGATTTAACCCGCTGATCAGCAAGATCGGGATAATAAGCAAAAAGCTGCCAGGCCATAAACATCCCTTTGTAGCAGATTGTCCTCGATGAGAGTGACACAATATAGAAATCCTCAGCCTGTTTGCCTAAGGTTTCCCGAACAATTTTCTCCGCCTTTTTTCTGGCCAGATATAAACCTATCTCAAAAGCATCATCTTCACGCCCATTTCCATCAACAAATATCTGCCTAATAGACGGCTCAGCAGCAAGCGCAATCTCCCCTAAACAGTCATTTGATACCGGTACGTCTCTATAACCCAGCACCTTCATGCTATAATGTTCGATTGCCTTTTCCAGTATTTTGTCACAGCGGTCCCGAATATCCGGCGATTTTTTAGAACCGAATACAATCCCAACTGCATATTTTTCTGGTCCCGGTATGGAGAATCCAAGTTTTCGGGTCTCTTCGGCAAAAAAATCATGGGGAATCTGGAAGAGAATACCGGCACCATCACCGGTCAGCTGATCTGCCGAGGCAGCACCGCGATGCTGAAGGTTGAGCAGTATTTCCTTACCGTATTCGATAATGGAATGGTCGCGCTCTCCGGAAATATTTACAACTGCACCAATACCGCAGGCATCATGCTCATAACGCTTTTCATAGAGACCCGGATTTTCATAAGATTCTGACATTTTCTCAAACCTAAAAGATTGACTCAATAATGGTTTTTCTGACCGGTCCCGTTAAAAAAGAAAAATCGGATGCGAATCAGGATTTTTACCGAAGAAGGTTACATCCTCGATCTTTTCAACAAATTTGCCTTTTGTTAATGCAAATAGAGTTCGCTCTATGCCAATCCCACCGCCAAATGTATCCGGAAACAGGTAGTTGCCATTTTCATCTTTCTGTGCAACAGCCATCAGGAACGGACCATAACCGCCAAGCTCATTGATGTTCTCAATCTCGCCATTGAACATCTTTGGTCGGACGGATAAAACATTATTATCTATGAGCCGCTCAACAATCGGCTCATACAGCCATTCTCTGATAGCACCCGATAAGATTTCATAAGCATCGCCGTATTTGCCGGTTTTACGCTGAATGGACTGAGCACACATATCATAGTTATAAACCATACCTGACGTAAAATCTGCAAGCGGTATTTTCGAACCATCGGGCTTTAAATACGGATAGATGAGGTCATAGTTCTCCCGCAAAAGGCCTGTTATCCAGAAAAACTGAGAATCAGCTTGCTGACTGAGTTTCGATTCGAATCCCCTTGCCCCATACCTTGCCACGGCCTCATCCTTCTTAAACCGCGGGAAAGGTGATCGGGGGACTTCAATGGCGATATCGAGAGCCTTGAGGTTCTCTTCATTTTTCTCTGCAACAGCCTTCATTGAGTAAATAATTAGCCGCTCGAAGAAATTAAGGGCGTTTTCCAGATCCTCTCTAAGTATTTTCTGAACCTTTTCGGTATTATTAAGGTACTCATCGAGGGTAATGCCACGGTTTCTTCGCAGCTCCATATCCATTTGAGAGAAATCGCAGATATATTTGCCCCGCTGTTGTCCTGTGGCGCTTTCAATTTCCAGGCGAATGTTCGGGCTATCAACAAAAATGCCCTTGAATTTCGGATTCATACAAGCCAGAAATTTGGAGTAGATCATTGAATGAGTCAGCTTGTATTCATGTCCCTTGTAGCTGATTGAGGGTACATGTTCGACATCATGGGCAAGCGGATCAGTGACCGGGCTCATGGACACCTTCTCCAAATTGAAAAGACCATTGTCAGTTAAAAAATTGTGCATGGCATTGACAAAAGTAGTCCGAATTGCCGAGGCGTGATACAGAATCTCGCCACTCCACTTTGCCATGTAATTTCGCCGAATGAAATCGTCGAATGATTGTCCGTTTTCTTTTAGTGCCGCCTGAAAACTATAAAGGCTCTGCGCTATTGGTTCTTCTTTACTTAACATTGTATTTCCCCTTCTCCATAAAAAATGAACTTTTTCTCTTCCACATTCATCGATTTGCCGATAGGAACTTTAGCTGGTTCTTCGGATTATTCGATAGGAATAGCATTCGAGGAAAGTTGATAACTTCTCTAGTACCGCGGAATTCCGTCGGACACTAATTTCCAGGCAAAAAAACCGGATACACTGATAGGGAATCTTCATTAATCATGTGGAGCAGCTATCTATTTCTCTTTGGTAACTGCGTCAGTGAAACTTGACTTAATAACCTCGATTTGCTCTATACTTTCGCTAAAATATCCACTACATTCTTCGAACTCTTCACATTGCCAAACAGGGAATCTTCTCGGAAAAGTACAGGTTTTATCGTTAACACAGTTTGTGCATAATCCTTTTTTTTGCATAACACTTTGATCCTCCAAATTAGTCCTTACTTAAAAGGATATTAGAGAGCTATCGCTTCAGTCGCCTGGAGGTTTAATCGAACGTATTGCGAACCATTTAAAATTTGCTCTACCTCTTCCTTATCACAATCCATGACATAAGGAATACCGGATACATCGGCGGCCTCGCGGGTAAGTGCTAAGATGTCATCTCTTGTGATATGTTTAAGCGCAAATTTTCTTGCCCCGGCCATGAGCTGCTTAAGGCCAGTCGCCAAGCGATCATAATAAGTGTACATTCCAATTGCACCTATCGGAATATCCTGAAAATCTTTCCCGTATTTCGCTTTCAAGCTTTCAGCGGCAACAAAAACCTGCTCGATGGTATCACCGAATTTCTTATAATCCTGAGGGACCTTGCCCTCTTTTACCAATTTACCAACCGTCTTCGCTGCCATTGCTGCGGCAAATGTTGCTCTTCCCATACAGATTGCCTTAACATAAGGTGCAGCCAAGGCTATGGCTTTAAAGATATGGTCTTCGAGGCTGAAACCTCCAGCGATTGCTACCGGTGGAATATATCTACCCTGGGCTTCAATTTTTCTTAACATCTGATACAGTAAACACTCCAATTCCATGGTTGGTATGCCCCATTCATTCATCATGCGCCAGGGTGACATGCCCGTTCCGCCACCGGCACCATCTACGGTCAGCAGGTCAATCTTAGCCTGCGAGGCGCATTTAACTGCTCTGGCCAAATCTGCAGGTCGGTAAGCTCCGGTTTTTAAGGTGACATATTTATAGCCTAAGCGTCTTAACCGAGCTACCTCCTGGTAAAACGCTTCTTCCTCTACCATTCCCAGCCGCGAGTGTCTTTCAAATTCCTTAATTGCTCCCTCTTCATAGGCTTTCTGGATTACGGGATTTTCAGGATCAGGATAAACTAAATAGCCCCTTCTTTTCAACTCTAAAGCCCGCTCAATTGAGGGTAATTTCACTTCACCACCAATGTCTTTGGCTCCCTGACCCCACTTGGGCTCGATTGCCTCGACGCCTAGTTCGATGGCATATTCCGGAACACCCAGCCTTCCATCTTCGACATTGTATTGCACAACAATTGTCCCATGACCATTGTGCCACCTCTTGTAGCTATTGATCCGACGCTCAAATTCGGGAGACCTGATTACTCTGCCATTTTTTATTTCCGCTTCATGGTCCATCCCGCAAACATTTTCTCCCACTACAACTACTGTCCCGCAGATAGCCGCGCCCACGGCATTCTCTGCCCAGTTGATTCTGGCGACATCGGTTGAACCCAAGGCTCCGGTAAAGAATGGCACATCGAGTTTAACCTTATGTTTACCACCAATTTCAGCAGATACATCCACTGCTGGAAAGAGAGCAGCATCAGAATCGGCCTCGACTCCGACTGCTCCGACACACGTTCCCTGAATATTGAAATGCGAAAAATCCAGGGGATAATTTTTCTCCGAACCGGCAACTACCTGGCCATAAGGCTGAGGATAAATCAGCTCTCTCCCTCTGATTGCTGATTTTCCCACTTCACAAAAACCCGTGCAACCGTCCAAACACACCACACATAATCCAGAGCAGGGAGATGGATTGGTCCTGTTTTTCGTATTCGTGGCAGGACTCGCATTCGGCTTACTAAAAGACATCTTTCTCCTCCTTTTTTAATCGTTCTTTTACTACTCAAAAAACACAATAATCCACACCTCACACTGCTCTGTGTGCATAACATTAAGCTCTAAAAATTAGATCAACATAATTTATAGAGCTTTACTTTGTTCTTTGCTTTATCTCCGTTGATAAAATGATGGCTTCGGCGACTTCACGCATGGTCTTACGATGATCCATGCTACATTTGCGAATTTGCAAATAAGCCTCTTCTTCGGTGAGATTTTCTTCTCTCATCAAAATTCCTTTAGCCCGTTCGACTATTTTCCGCGCCTCCAATTCTTCTTGAATTACCCTGCTTTTCACCATCAATTCCGTATTTTCAATCGCCACCGCGGCCTGGTTGGCAATAGAGGTCAACACCTCAATTTCGGTTTCGCTAAAATCATGGGGCGCAGAAGTATAACAATTAATCACTCCGATAACTTTGCCCTTCACGGCTAAAGGAACACATAAAAGCGAACAGAGACCCTCTTTTTGAGCAATATTTTTGTATTTATACTCATCTTCTTTGGAAACGTCCTTGACTACTATTGGCTTATTTTCTTTGGCTACCTTTCCGGCAATCCCCTCACCGAGCTTCAAAGCCGGTTTCTGATTATAATCCTCACTAATACTTTGCGTTGCTTTAATCACCAGTGCATTTTTGCGCTCATCAATTAACATCAATGAGCAAATATTAGAACTCATGATCTCTGCAGTAACGGCTACAATTAGCCGTAGAATATCTTCTAAGTAAATATCTGAAACGATGGCTTTACTGATTTTTGTCAAGGCTTTCAACTGCTCTTCGAAAGGCATGTTCTGCATAGCATATTTTCCCTCGTTCTATTCAAAAAAATCTCTACTCAGTCGGTATTCGGACATAAGTTAACCTTCCCATACCTAATAAAAAAAGCGTTCCTCCTGAACGCAACTTTGTCCAAATTTTAAACACTAACCTTGTGCTTGTGGTTAAATATATTACTCACTTCTATACTTGTCAAGTATATTTTTTCATGCCGAAAAGTAAAAAAAACATCACTAAAAAATAGAAAAGCCTGGAATTCCAGGCTTTTTTAAGACAAATTAGGCTATACAAACTAAATAAAAACTTTTACTTCCCAATAATACCGTATTTTGACAATGATATTCTGCCGATAGAAGAGCTATACGGCCTCAATCGTTGACGGCGGCTTAGGTGCAATATTATAGGTAACACTAACAACACCGGGCACTTCGCGGATAATCTCCTGCGCCAGTTGTTCCAGAATTTCAAACGGTAGCCGGTTAGGCGTGGCGATGCGCGCATCAACACTGTCCCAGCAGCGTACTTCAATCTGCTGGCCGAAATCGCGTCGGCCATCGCGCATTCCGGTCACCCGGTCTTCGTGCAAGATAGCCAAATATTGAAAAGCGCCGTAGCCCGAAAGCATTTGCTCCACTATCCGTGTTGCTTTGCGAACTGTTTCAATACGCTCCGGTGTGGCTTCACCTATCACCCGGGCGGCAAGTGCCGGTCCGGGAAAGGGGATGCGCTGAAAAATGGCAGCCGGCAGCCCCAATGCTTGTCCCACCTTTCTCACCCCGCCTTTACGCAGTTGAATAAGCGGCTCCAGGATGTGGTAGCCGAATGTCTTCTGCGGGTCAATCCCCAGCTGTTCGAAAACATTATGCTGTCGCTTGATCCCGGCCACGGTCTCATCAACATCGGTCAAGATCGTTCCCTGGAGCAAATACTTCGCCCCCCTCTCCCTGACAAGACGCCCAAAGACATCACGGTAGAAGGTTTGAGTAATTGCCTCACGCTTTGCTTCGGGATCGGTAATACCCTTAAGAGCTGCAAAAAACTCAGCCCGTGCCTCGACAACTTCGACCTTGACGCCGAGAGTGTGAAATAAATTGACAACCTGCTCAGCTTCACCCGCACGCATCAGACCATTCTCAATAAAAACCGTCCTCAAATGTTCACCCAAAGCCCGATGTCCCAACAGGGTAACGGTGGAAGAATCTACCCCGCCAGAGAGAGCATTGATTGCCCACCCATCACCCACGACGCGTCTGATTTCCCCAACCTTTTCACTGATAAAGCGCTCCGTGTCTAATTCTTGTGCGATAATTTCCCTAATCATGCCATCCTCTCCGTTAATGTATTAATTAGTTTGACAATACCCAATCAGTCACTGGCAGCATTAAGATATCTAAAGAAAGCTTCGTTAACCCAGACAGCAGTGATAGAAATCATTGAATCTGGCAACTCTTTCTTGAACCATTCCACTTTTTCCGGGGCTTCCTCTTCCTTAACATAAGAATGAACAATGTGGGTTTCGTCCCGAATACTGATATCTGAGATGCGGATGTACCCCTCTACCGGTACATCCAACCGATACAGGGGTTCATACCATGCTCCAAACAGGACTTTTTTCTCGGTCTTGAATTCACGTTTGGCGTAGGCTTCGATAACTTCTTTAAAGCGATCCCGGTGCTCGCGGTCTGTGAACTCCATGACCATATCGAATTCATCCGTATGGTTTATCCACACTCCATCCCCAAACCGCTCGAGTTGCAAATTCGCGGTTCTTTCCCATTCATCGCGGTAATAGAAACAGGACCGTTTTGGTTCAAGCTGCAGTTTTGCCTGGAGATTTTCACTTGCTAAGAGCCCAATTAATTGCTTGATGTGCTTGAAATTGCTGTGGCTGTAAGCAATTGATAAATCAGTATCGAATCGCGCCAGGTCACTCAAATTCTTGATCTGGTACCCAATGATTACCTGCCGGCTGGTTGCCTTGCGCATGACCGATTCCAATTTTTCACTGCGAACCTTAACACTACTTTCCCATTTATCCAACATCTTGCTGACAATATCGGGCTCGGTAACATAGCCCACGTAATTTTTACTGCTTTTGCGAAATAACTGAGCCCTTTCCAAGAGATGAAACGCCAGTTCACGGCTCAGCGTTGCATGGACATCCATCACCTTCAGTCGTCCTTTAAACAGGAGGTTGACATCAATTGCCAGGGCAAGAATTTGACGCTGCTCCTGAGACAAAGAAGCATCACTATTAATCGAATCCATGCCCGCTAAACTCTTTCCAATCTTTGCGTCGGAATAAGTAGCCGCGAGCTCTTTCAGACCACAGGCGGTAATAATTAGGGAAACGGCTGCCAGATTACTTAGATCTCGATCCATTTCCAGAATCACTTCATCCTTTTGCTCACCCAGGGCATCACGACCGAAAAGAGCAATTAATGTAATAATGAAGATACTCGTTCCCGAATCTCGGGCATCCAGAAATTTCATGCTCTTTTCCAACTCATCCTGGGATAGTTTCTGAGTCTCCCAAAGCTTCTCACTTAATAACCTGACAGTATAACTTAAAATGCCAACTTCGTCCTCCCGCTTGACGAGACCGGCAAGATGATCCACCGCAGCCGGGTCACCCCTGAGGGTACTAAAAACAGCTGATTCAAGCTGTTTCAAGGGGTTAATGATTGCCTTCGCCATCCAACTCGAAATAAAAAAACTCAAAATTAACATCGTCACCAACATCAGCGCCCACTGATTAAAAGCATCAACCAGGGCATTGCCTTTGGCTACTTCCAGACCGGCAGATGCAAAGAGAGTTTGATAGACTTGATCGGTCGGAACTAACGCCATCCAGACAATAATCAACAATAGCCCAATCAGATAATAATTCGCAAGCGCGAGTTTGAGCGGATAGTTCTTTTTCAGACGTCCCAGCGTTAATAATATAACGGGTAACAGAAGGAGGGTGCCCAGCACGTTGGACAGTGTCGCCGGAAGATAAAAATATCTGAAGTTAACCGCCGATGTTAGACTGCGATCCAGAAAATTCTCCATTCCGGCTGCATAGCTCAGCGCAACAACATTAACAAGGATCAGGAACAAAAGTAACCAAGCCAGTTGACCGATCTGATCGAGACGGATCCGTTTCCGATAAGGATAAAAACCGATCAAAGCACCTATTAAACCGTTGCCGATTGTCCAGCTGGGCAGATATCTCAAACCATTACTAAGCAGAATATCCGAAAAGAAATTGCCGACGAAACCGGCAATGAAACCGTAAATTGGTCCGTAAAGGTATCCAATCAGAACCAGAAGCACAATCTGCGGGCGCAGATCTATGTTCGATACACCCGGCAGATGAATCCGCATAAAGTAGTTCAGCAGGCTGTATGCGATAATAACTGCTGTGGTAGCCAGAATTTTTCTCAATCCCGGCTTGTGGTCAAGTATCCGACTTAGGGAAAATTCCATTACATAATCCAAGTTGACTGAATATTATGGACACCCTTTTACTACATTCATAAAAATATCTCGCTCTTAATTTACATTTTTCTATAAAAAAACAACCTCCAATATCAGCGCGAACCGCAATAAGTTTGGCATTATTACGAATCATCCAAACCTGTGGGATTACTTTTGATCAACAGTGCTTTTACTTGTGTTTAGAAGTCCACAGTAATCCCAATAGTCGGCAGGATCGTGCCGGAAGTGTAGGGAATGCTTCTAAGATCATGGTGCTGTTCGTCCAGAGGTGCATCGCCGATGAAGCGCCACTTGGCCCCGGCCTGCCAATTGCCTTCGAGGGGAAAATATAAATATTTAAATCAACTTGTCTTCCGCAAGATCGGAGCTAACCAATCTCCAAAGTAACAACCGACTTAGCAGGAAGTGACACTTTAAGGATGTTTTTATCTAACTTATAGTCCGAAAATGCTTTAATATTGACTTTCTCCGGTTTGCCAAAATCATTATAATCATTCATTGCCGGAGCAGTAATTATTTCGCCCTTTACTTTGGCTAATTTATCGGCGCCCCGCAGCTCAACTTTGATCTCTAATTGATTATTGGGATTTAGATTACACAGTGAAAGGTGGATTTTCCCTTCGCTGTCTTTTGAGGCAGATGTGCTGACACCCGGGAGAGTCATTCCGTTAAACGAATAATCCTCACACTCAACATTAATTGGCAGGAGGGTTGCATCCTGATGAACTTTGTACATTTTGAAGACATAAAATGTCGGGGTTTTGACCAGTTTATCTCCCTGGGTAAGTAGTATGGATTGAAGCACATTAATCGTTTGGGCGATATTCGCCATTTTAACCCGACGGGCATGATTGTTATAAATATTAAGATATAGAGCCGCCGTAACTGCATCCCGCAAAGTATTCTGCTGGTAAAGAAAAGCCGGATTGGTGCCCGGTTCGACATCATACCAGTTGCCCCACTCATCGGCAATCA
>CAZJIU010000041.1:1471-2850 GCA_964546145.1 uncultured bacterium | reverse complement strand
TTGAACAGATCCGCATAATATTCTGGGGTCATGTTTCCACCGCAGCCCCAGCTTTCGTTTCCCACCGCCCAGAATTTGACGTTCCAGGGTTGTTTGTGCCCGTTTTTCTTGCGCAGATCCGTCATCGGACTGATTGTATTTGAGTTTACATACTCCACCCACTCGGCTGCTTCCCGGACTGTCCCGCTGCCAACATTCAGGCAGATATAAGGTTCGGCACCAAGCAGCTCACAAAGATCTAAAAATTCATGAGTACCGAAGCTATTATCCTCGGTAACTCCACCCCAGGTTGTATTGATAATCGCAGGTCGCTGACTGCGTGGTCCGATTCCGTCTTTCCAGTAGTAAGTGTCGGCAAAGCAGCCACCGGGCCAGCGGATTACCGGAGGGTCAATCTCCCGGAGAGCGGCAATGACATCGTTCCGGATACTCCGGGTATTCGGTATTTTAGAATTATCCCCAACCCAAAATCCACCATAAATACAATTACCCAGGTGTTCGGCAAAATGACCATATATCTCTTTATTTATTGTTTCGGTTCCAAGATCGGTATTGACAATAATTCGATTTGTTCCCTCCGCAGCAATCAGGCTAGCAAGGCTTAATATCAAACATAAAACGAATACTTTGACAAACTGCATAAGACACCTCTCTTTTTTTCAAAGTTATAATTTTTAAGAGAATCAAGAAACTCCTTATCTGATGATAACCATTTTCTTGGTCTCGAAAAACTCCGAATCTTTTGCCTTTAGGGTGTAAAAATATATGCCACTGGCCAAGCGTCCGGCATCGAATGGAATGGAATGTACGCCAGCAGTAAATTCCTTCCCCGCTAGTTCATCCACTTCTTCACCGCATAAATTGTAAACCTTGAGGGAAATAAATGATTTCTCGGGAACTTTGAATCTGATCAGGGTAGCCGGATTAAATGGATTGGGAAAGTTCTGCTCCAAGCCAAAGCTTTGCGGAATTACTGCATCGGGAGTTTTTCCTACCGAGGTACAGGTATCACCCAGCACAGTAAAATACAACCATTGCAGCTGGAACAACCGGTCGGTTTCCGTGCCGGTAAATTTTAAATAGATATCATGCCGACCGGAGATAGGTTCTACTGCAGCAGTAAAAGTTTGAAACACTGCCCAGTCGCCGGTACTGCTAATAGGACACTCGGCAATCTTAGCGCCAGTATCCAGTGAATCCAGCCACACCTCAATAGTCCCTCCGGTAGTTGCACTGGATACAATCACTTTCAGCGAATCCGGTATTTTGTCATAATCCGAATTATTGCCAAATTCAACACCGGCATACATCGCCCAATCATTCGCATGTATATTATCCAGTACATATCCCTGTTTGGTAGATTTTCTTAAGGTGCCGTA
>CAZJIU010000041.1:0-1371 GCA_964546145.1 uncultured bacterium | reverse complement strand
CCGACGGTATTTTCGACTTCGTAATACGTTTTATCAAAGCTGAAACAGATGACCTTTTTTCCATCACTGTTAACTGAGCTATAAAGTTTGGCATAAAGAGTCTGCAAACCGGTCATGATTCGAATGCCGGCTTCGTCTTTGGTTGATTGAGGATCAAAATCGAGACGGGTGATGAGCGCATAATTATGTTCGGCATCATTTTTAATGATTGTGTTATGTTGGTTCTTGGGTGACAATCTGATCCAGCCGGGACGATCCGTAAGTGAGTAGGGACAGGTCGGCGAATAACCCAACAGTTGCCATTCGGGATTCAATTTATCCGAATCAAAAAAATCCGACTTTGGTACCATCCAGGGAATGCCACTGCTGGGCAAATTGGGAGCGGTGAGCGGCTCATTGATCGGGAAATCGGCAACCGGGATACTATCTGCGTCATAGCGCACCTGACTAACCAGACCTTGCCGGCCCAAACCTTCCCATTCATTGGTTCCATAAGATTGATAAATTACCCACCAAGTACTGTCACTAAGCATGACAGCCGGTGAACAGTGATTGGGCACCCGATACAAAGAACTCCCTTTTTTAGGATCACTCTCATTAAAGAAATTACCCAGGTATTCCCAGGCTGACTCATCATCCGTGAGTGTCTTACTGCGCATAATCCTTTGAGTAGCATAGATATGAATCGCAAAAGAGTAGTAATAGTAGCCTTTATGCTTCCACATTACCGGACCTTCCGCCCAACTATAGGGATAATCAGGTGCCGGATTGATCCAACGCAAATCATAAATTGCGCCGGCAGCTTGGCCATCACTTCCTAGTTGCACAATCCAATTATTTTCCTGGCCATTTTTAACCAGCAGATACCAGCTGCCATCATCGTCAATAAAAATAGAGTTATCCATGCCAAGTCCCGGAACACTCGCGGGGCAGAGGATTTCAACCGGCGGCGAACTCCAGGGTCCTTCTGGCTGCTCCGCTGTAACGAAATACATCTTCCCGGCGCGACCAAAGATATGCCAGTATTTATTATCATAAAAGACCAGATGACCGCCCCAGCACCCAGACGTTGGAGTTGTTCCAAATAGCGACCAGCTATTACTCACCGGCTGGGAAATTGCTTCCCAGTGAATCAGGTCAGTTGAATGATAAATAATTGGCGTAGTGGCGAATGACGAGCCGGTGGTGTAATAGTCATTCCCAAACCGGGATAAGGTACAATCCGGATGGTCGCCCGGGATAACCGGGTTCATATAGGTTTCGAATGAAGGTGACTGACCATATCCATAATACCCAAGCATTAAACAGAAGCCAAGTTTTACAAACAAATTTTTCATTTTCTCCTCATATTATCATTACAATAGATTATTT
>CAZJIU010000040.1:0-19546 GCA_964546145.1 uncultured bacterium | reverse complement strand
AAATTCACCAACATCACCATTGATGGGGTAAAAATTCCACCAACTGATGCAACCGGTAGAGGGGTTGATTTAAGCACCCTCTCACAAAGTTCGCTGGCCGGGATTGAATTATATAAGGCAATAACTCCTGATAAAGATGGCGATGCCTTGGCTGGAACCATCAACCTGGTCACCAAGAAAGCACCGACAGTGAGTAAAATAAGAGTGGATCTCAAAGGCATTTATAACGATTTGATGCGATCCGCCAAGCAGTATGATGCCTCTTTTCAATACAGTAGTAGGTTTTTTAAAAATATTTTAGGCGTCCAATTGACTGGTAATCTCGAGAATCGCATCCGCAGCAATGAAAGAATTAACCTTGAGTATAACCAAAATCCGACTCAATCTGAAGCCGGGTATTTCATTGACAATTTCATCCTTCAATTTACCGATGAAATCAGAAAAAGAGACGGGCTGAGTTTATTAATGGATGTCAACACTCCGGATAACGGCACAATTCGGATCAATAATGTTTACGGACGAACCAAAAGAGACTTCTTCTGGTACTCGAGAGATTACCCCTCCAATGGAGGCGGTGACTACTCCGGCAACCCAAGATACAATTACCGTGATCGAGAACAGGAGATAGAGACTTATAATAGCTCAATCCATGGTGATAATAATTTGTTAGGCTTCAATCTGAATTGGGGATTATCATACAGCGAATCGGAATCTTACTATCCATTTGACTATGAGACAATTTTTGTGGAACCCGACGGAATGGCAGCTACGCCGAAACTTCAATCCAACCCCCGACAATTAATTTCTTATGCCACAAACGACCTTTCTGCTGCAAATCTATATTGGGTCTATTACCGTACTCAACATAATTACGATAAGGAACGGACGGCCCATTTGGATATTGCCAGGCAGTACATATTACTTCCACAGGTTTCCGGGCAGCTAAAATTTGGGGGCAAATACAAAATCAAAAACCGCTCCAATACCCGCACAGAAGATTTTACACCATACTATCTTGGTAAATGGCAACCTTATGAATTACTACCAGATGGAATATTCAGAGAGAAAGATTTTACCGGAACCTATTTTGAAGATTGGGGCGCAACCGGAGCTCTATTCATTCCAATAAATCAATTCTATGGTGACTCCACTACTCGAGAAGTCTACGGTTCGTACTCATTAAATCCCCTCGTTGATCGAAAGCGAATGCGCCAGTGGTGGTATCTGAACCGCTATGGAATTGATGCTACTGGAAATATCTATGAAGTTTGGCCAAATCCCCTGATCAGATATGATGATTATAATATTACCGAAAGAGTCAGCGCCGGTTACCTGATGAATACTCTGAATATTGGACGGGCAGTAACCCTGATTGCCGGATTGCGGGTCGAGAAAGAAGATAACGACTATACTGCCTGTTACATGCCCATGCCGGTAGCCGGCTTTCCCGTTGATGCTTCCTCAATCGCTGACACAACCTCTTCTATTTCTCAAACCGTTTGGCTGCCCAATTTAAATCTGGCAATCAGCCCATTAAATTTTATGAAGCTCAGATTCGCCGCCTATAAAGCCCTGGCCAGACCTGATTTTAATATGCGATTAGAAAGATATATCGCTGGTCGTCCGGCTGAAGTGGGGACTCAACATCAGGTCTATGTGGGCAACTCCAGATTAAAGACGGCTCAAGCCTGGAACTACGAGGTCAATACATCTTTCTTTAGCAATGACATCGGGCTAATATCTATTTCGGCCTATTACAAAGAAATCAAAGACATGTTCCACATGCTCAATAATTTCAACACAACAGCGGTGTTAGATACCAATGGAGTATATCAAGATACAATTATGCAACATTTTGGAATCAAATGGCCCAGCCAGATGAAGGCTACACCTTATAACCTGACTCTGCCCTATAACTCACCCAAACCCACAAAGGTCTGGGGATTGGAATTCGAGCATCAATTAAATTTCAATTTCCTGCCCGGTTTATTGAAAAATATTGTGTTATCCTACAATGTTTCCTTTGTCCGCTCGGAAACCTTCATTTATGCCTCCCGAACAGATTCACTTTGGTATGATCCACCCGGACCAATTAAGGGAACTTGGAAATATTACAACGTGCTGATTGAAAGAAGACAAAAACTGGAAGGCATGCCGGAATTCTTTGGCAATATTGCCCTCGGTTATGATATAGGCAAGTTTTCCGGCAGAATTTCAATCTTCTATCAGGGCGAGTACAACGTTTCCTATTCTGCCTTAGGTTGGAGTGATCAGATTAATATTCCCTTCACCCGGATTGACCTAACCCTTAAACAGGGAATTACCGAGAACATCGCAGTATTTCTCAATATCAGCAACCTGACAAATATCGAAGAGGGCAATTCGATCTATAATCGAGAGTACCACAGGACACTATTCAGTAACAGCGAAATGTATGGTACAACGGCTGACTTTGGTCTGACCGTGAAACTGTAATTAATCAGACGATTTGAACTAAAAACATGTGGCTAAATGAGCAAAATCCAACAAAAAAAGTATTAACGAAAAGGAGGTGATACCAAAACACATCTTGCTTAGAGAATTAAGGGAACTTTTTCATTTTAACTTGAAAGGAGAATTTGTATGAATCGTAGAATTTTGGGAATTGTGATTATCATTGCTTTCATCTGCACCATATCCTTATATGGTCAGGGTAGAGTGGTGACACTGCTGCCAGCAGCTGGCATGGTAAATGCTCAGATTGTAGCGGATACCGCAGCTGCGGGTGGTTTATCAGACACCACGGTTTATGAGCTCAAGCGGGATTCGGTCTATATGGCAAATGCCATTTTTACTGTTCCTGCCGGTAAGACACTGCGTATGAGAGCAGCCGCCGGCACTGGTAGCAAACCAATCATTTATCTTATGGAAACGGGAACCGGAAGTACACCGACCAAACCGCCGGGACAGTTTATAGTAGTAAATAGTGCCAATCTTGAAATGAAGGATATCTACCTTGCCGGTTTTTATGAATGGGAGCCAGAGCGAGTTAATACTACGCAAGGTTGTTTGATCAGGACTCAAGCAGCAGGTTCTTCGATTATCCTTGATGGAGTTATGTTGACCAATTGTAACGGCAATCATGTTCGAACTGATCAAAGTACGGTTAAAGTAGAAGTAACCAACTCGATTTTTGCGAATATGGGTTCCTTATCCACCTCGAATCTTGGTGCCGGAAAAGCTCTGGATCTGCGGGATGTTGTCTGTGATACGTTAATCCTGGTCAATAATACGTTTGTTAATTATCAGGATCGGCCACTTCGGCACTATTCCACTGATCCTACCAAGGGCAAAATCAATTATGCTTTGGTTGATCATAATACTTTTGTTAATGGAATGGGTTATCATGGACTTTTCTCGCTCGGCAATGTCGGTCCAAAAATCATCATCACCAACAATTTGTTTGTGGATGCCTTTGCACTGGGTGAAGATTCGACAGATGCTAGCCGTGCTGCTGAATGGGCAAACACCGGCGAGATTTATCCAAACGGTAACAATCGGATTACCTGGATTTTCTCAACCCCAAATGACCAAACAGCCTGGACTGTTGCCCATAATTATTATGCAATCGGTGATTCAGGCCAGGCATTTCTGGATGATTTTAATTTTCCACCTGGTTCACCGCTGTCCCATCATATCTGCAGCAAATTAGGTGCTGATTCAGCCAATGCCTTCACTAAAGACGAGGTGCATCTTGGTAATACACCGAGATTAATGACGAATATGATACGCTGGTATGAAGCCGATACGCTCGCTGGCGGTGCTGGAAAAACGAAATCCACCAAAAACTTTGACTGGACCAAGCACGATTATGATCGGCGAATGATCGAGTATTATCGCGACACGCTGGATTGCAGCTATCCAATGACTGCCGATGCTTATTATGGCGCCGAAGGCACCTTCCCCGTCGGCGACCTCAACTGGTTTCCTGAGTTGAAAGCTGCCTGGGAAGAAGGTTCCACCGCTCCAACTTTCGTCATTGACGCCAGTAAGGATGATTTCTACGCTGCCCTGACCGGTCCGGACGATGGTTATCTGCAGCTGCGTTCTTTTACCGGGAATGACAACGGTGTCCCGGATAATGATGCCGACCTGTCGGCGAAGATGTGGTTTGCCTGGGATCAAAACTGGCTATATTTCTACGAAGAAGTCACAGATGACATGGTCTCCATGTCAGCAAGCGACGCTACGTATAAAAACGATTGCGTTGAATTTAAATTTGATCCCCAACCGACAGATAGTGTCACTAACTCGATTGTGGCTTTACAGATGACCGCATTAGATACCACCGGTGGTAAAAATGGTCATACCACAATGCCCTATTCAGCCCGGAAAACAACTACTGACGGCTATGTCATCGAGGTAGCTATTCCCTGGAGTGATGTTGTGAGCGGCTCCGAAACTGTAGATGTTGGTGTTGGGAATGTATTTGGCTTTGCGGTACAGAATCACGACAACGATAATACGACTGGCGCCCGGGATGGAACGGTTCAGTGGGCGGCGGTCTTGAAGGATGCGGTATGGAATACACCGAAATATTGTGGAACGGTGAAATTCCTGGCAGACAACAAGCTTCAGTTCATCCCCTCGAACAACATGACTGGTGTCACCAATTCATTACCTTACGATGGTACAGAACCTATTGATGCTATTGGAGATGTAGCTACTCCGTTTAAATTTGCTCTCAATCAGAATTATCCCAATCCGTTCAATCCGACGACTGCAATCGCTTTCTCAATCGAAAAATCAGCTTACACCACCTTGACGATTTACAATGTATTAGGCCAGGTTGTAGCAACACCAGTAGCCGAAAATCTGAAAGCCGGTCCCCACAACATCACTTTCGACGCATCCAATTTAGCAAACGGAGTCTATTTCTATGCTCTCAAATCCGGACATCAGCAGAGTATTCGCAAAATGCTCTTATTGAAGTAAACTTGCTCTTTCGAATTCTCTCATACCTCCTGTTAAAGAATATGGGAGGGTTTATCGAAACCCTCCCATAATTTCTAATTACTAAATTCGGAGTAAAAATTGAGACTTCGATTTGAAGTTTTAGAGATACTGGGGTTTATTTTGCTTGCAGGTCTACTATCCTGTGATAAACCCAATTCTAAATCCCCAATACTATCAGCTGATTCCGAGCGCTGGTCGGTTAAAATGGCGGAGTCAGTCATCAAGCGCAGTCCCGAGCCGTGGAATATGGAGGTTAGCAGACAACCTCAGTGGGAATACACCTATGGACTCGTTTTAAAGGCAATCCTGGAAGTCTGGCGGCTGACTGGCAATGACCGCTATTTTCAATACGTCCAGGCTTATTACGACCATTTTATTGACCAAAATGGCGTCATTTTACAATACCAATTAGACGAATATAATATTGACCGGATCAATCCCGGTAAGCCCCTTTTCCTGCTGTTCCAGGTCACCCAGGATGAGCGCTATGCTAAGGCAATTCAATTATTGCGTAGTCAAATGAAAACCCATCCGCGGACAAAAGAGGGTGGATTCTGGCATAAGTTGAAATATCCTCACCAGATGTGGCTCGACGGGATTTATATGGCAGCACCAATTTTAGCTCAATATGCCCGAACTTATGATGAGCCGGAACTCTTTAATGACGTAGCGCGACAGATTATCCTGATGGAAAAGCACGCCCGGGATAAAACAACCGGGTTGCTGTATCACGGCTGGGACGAGAGTCGCCAGCAGCGCTGGGCTGATCCGGTCACTGGTACATCCCCTAATTTTTGGGGTAGAGCCATGGGCTGGTATGCCATGGCACTCGTTGATGTTTTGGATTTTTTCCCAAGCGATCACCCGCAACGCCCGGAAATCATCGCTATCTTATCCCGTTTAGCCGAGGCGGTTGTGCGCTATCAGGATCAAGAGACAGGACTGTGGTACCAGATTGTTGATCAAGGTGGCAAAGAGGGAAATTATCGGGAGTCGTCCGCATCTTGTATGTTTGTATATGCACTGGCCAAAGGAACCCGGCTTGGTTATCTCGATAACAATTATGCCACTGCAGCTCACCGAGGTTACAATGGGATTCTCAAAAATTTTATCACAGTTGATTCTAGTGGTTTGGTCACGATTCACCAGGGATGCTCCGTAGCCGGTCTCGGCGGCGATCCATATCGGGACGGATCCTACGAATATTATATAAGCGAAAAAGTCGTAGATAACGACCCAAAATCCGTTGGTTCGTTTATCCTTGCCAGTATCGAATTCGAATTGAATAAAAGCGATAAGAAAAATTGATCTGATTCTGGAAAGTAATTGAATACATGAAAAAAAGCCTCCGATTAAATGTTCTCTATCTGATATCTTTACTTGTCTTAATACTTCCTACTTCCCTTTGGTGTTTTAATCCCAAATCCGTCGTTAAAGGCTGGGAGCAGGTGCCGCAGATACTCAGCCAGATTAAACCACCCGAATTCCCGGCCCATGACTTTATAATAACCGATTACGGTGCTATTGGTGACGGCAAGTTCGATTGCACCGAAGCATTTAAACTGGCAATCGAAGCTTGTCATGCTGCTGGCGGCGGACGGGTCATTATTCCCGAGGGTAATTTTCTGACCGGCGCGATTCACTTGAAAAATAATGTGAATCTACACTTAGCAGAAAATGCCAGACTACTATTCAGTACCGACACTGACAAATATCTACCTGTAGTACATACTCGCTATGAAGGGGTCGAATGTCTGAACTTTTCGCCTCTTATCTATGCCTATCAGCAACAAAATCTGGCGATCACCGGATCTGGTAAATTAGACGGACAAGCAGACAGCAGTCACTGGTGGCACTGGGCTGAGATGGTTGAGCGCAGACCGCAGCAGACCGATCTGGATTATCAACCGGATCGTGATATGCTATTTCAGATGGGCGAAGAAAACATGCCCGTGAAAGAAAGAGTTTTTGGCCAAGACCATTTTCTGAGAACCAACTTTATCCAATTCTATGAGTGTCAAAATATTCTGATTGAGGGAATTACAATTGAACGTTCCCCAATGTGGGTAATCAATCCAGTACTATGTGAAAATGTAACCGTCAACAAGGTTAGGGTCGTTAGTCACGGACCCAATAATGACGGCTGCAATCCGGAAAGCAGCAAAAATGTGCTGATCCAGGGCTGTTACTTCGATACCGGCGACGACTGTATTGCGATCAAATCGGGGCGCAACGGCGATGGCCGAAGGATCAATACAGCCAGTGAAAATATCATCATTCAGGACTGCATCATGCGGGATGGGCATGGCGGCGTCGTCATCGGGAGTGAAACATCGGGAAATTGCCGCAATATCTTTGCTCAGAACTGTACCATGGACAGTCCCAATCTAGAGCGGGCGCTGCGCATTAAGACCAACTCACTACGCGGCGGGATCATTGAAAATATCTATCTGCGGAATGTCACCATTGGTAATGTTAGTGATGCAGTGATTCGAATCTACTTCTATTACGGTGAGGGCGATGTCGGTCAGCACACTCCGACAGTACGCAACATTTTTATCGAGAATCTGACTAGCCAAAGTAGTATGTATGCCTTGTTTCTTGAAGGTTATGAGCGCTCGCCAATTACTAATATCAACCTCAAAGATTGTCAATTTAAAGGCGCCAAAAATAAAAATGTCATCAATCATGTTACCGACCTAAAAATGACTAACGTCTACATCAATGAAATCAAGCAGTAACTAATTAAGTCTAAGATGAGAGCCAAGTAGTTTTGAAAATGATTATTGACAACTCTCATTAGTTATTCAATTTCCCCAACTTAAAAATCTTCCAACATCGGTAAAGTCTTCTAAGAAAAGAGTGCTTTCCGCTTGCATCTAACTCAAGAACTCAATATTATAGCCACCGGATTGAATAGATAATTTTCTAAAAGCCGGCATGTTACCTTAACTAAACTAAATATGAAAACTTTGGATTGCCCTAAAAATTGAAGAATTTAGTAACCACTAAAAGCAAGAAGACAAAGGGAAATTAGTAACAGAAGTTTTTCAAAAAGCCAATGAGTAAGATCAAAGTCAAACAGATTCTTTTAGAATTAAACCGGTTAGCTAATCCAAGTGCCATCAGTTTCATGACCCGATTTGGAATCACTCCGGAACACACCCTGGGAGTCTCGATTCCCAATTTGCGTAAAATTGCAAAGAACTATCGCAACGACCATGAGCTTGCTGCCGAATTATGGCAAATTAACTCACGCGAAACCCGCATACTCGCCTCCATGATTGACGATCCAAAATTGCTAACCGAATCACAAATGGAAGCCTGGGCCAAGGATTTTACCTACTGGGAAATCTGTGATCAATGCTGTGCGAATCTATTCAAGAAACATTTCCTGGCATGGAAAAAAGCAATTGAATGGAGTTCCCCTGCCAATGAGGGCAAAAAGCGGGCGGCTTTTATCCTGATGGCATGCCTGGCTATAGGTGATAAAAAAGCTCCCGACAATCGCTTCGAGGCATTTTTGCCTTTTATCAAAAATGAAGCTTATGATAACCGTAATTTAGTCAAAAAGGCGGTCAACTGGGCGCTGCGCCAAATCGGCAAAAGGAATTCACATTTAAACCAAAAGACGATTCTATCGGCTGAGGAAATTCTCCGCCAGGAATCGAAGAGCGCGCACTGGATCACCACCGATGCCCTGCGGGAATTAAAATGCAAAAGCGGTTAAATCTTATTAAATAATAGTTAAAAAGTTTCGTAAACCAACGGTGGTGGGATTACCTTATCTTCACTGAATGTAAATGCCTGCCTGACCCGTCTTTCGGCCATTTGCCAGGCTTTTTTATCCGGAGCGTGAATCATTAGCAAAGGTTCATTTAACTCAACGAAATCCCCAATCTTTTTTTCAAAATGCAATCCAACTTCGGGCCTGATCATATCCTCAAGACTGCGTCGCCCGGCTCCAAGCTCCAAGGCAATCATCCCAATTGCATAAGTATCAATGCTCTTGATATAACCACTCTGTGCCGCTATAACCGGAGCTATGTGTTCAGCTTTGGGATATTTTTGAGGATTTTCAACCGATTTGACATCGCCGCCCTGATTAGCAACCATCATGATAAATTTTTCCCATGCCAGTCCGGAAGTGATCGCCTTTTCCGACCTGGTCTTTGCTTGGTCTAAGGTTTTTTCAATTCCCGATAGTACCACCATCCAAGCAGTCAGATGCAACGTCAATTCCACCAGATCAGCTGGTCCACCACCTTTAAGCACTTCAATTGACTCCCACACCTCCAGCCAATTACCGACAGCCTGGCCCAAAGGTTGGTCCATGTTGGTTAATAGGGCTTTGACTTTCAGTCCGAAATGCTGGCCGACATTAATTAACTGTTTTGCCAATAGCAAACATTGATCATACTTTGGCAGAACTGCACCGTTTCCGGTTTTAACATCAAGTACCAGACCATTTATCCCCTCGGCAATTTTCTTACTCAAGATGCTGCCACAGATCAGTGGAATAGACCTGACGGTCGAAGTCACATCGCGGAGAGCATACATCTTGCGATCCGCAGGTACCATTTCCTGAGTTGCACCGCCCATCGCCAAGCCATATTTTTTTACCAAATGAATGAATTCCTTTTTGGGTATCATGACGTTAAAACCGGGAATACTTTCGAGTTTATCCAGGGTTCCCCCGGTATGGCCTAGGCTACGCCCTGAGAGCATTGGCACCACACAGCCAACCGCATTGGCTAAAGGTGCCAGAATTAATGAAACCTTATCGCCAACGCCACCGGTGCTGTGCTTATCTACTTTGAAAGTCTTAATAGGTGACAAATCGATTGTTTCACCAGAATGTAACATCACTTCGACCAGGGCAATAGTTTCGCGGTTGGTCATTCCCTGAAAATTCACCGCCATCAGCCAAGCCGCCATCTGATAATCGGGAATCGTACCACTCACATATCCCTCAACAAACTCGCTGATCCCTTCCGCCGAATGTTCTAAGCCACGCTTCTTACGCTCAATGAAATCGGGTGCAATCATTACTTATTCCTAACAGTTATTTGGTAATCTTCGATCTAAATTTGAATATCTTCCGGAACAGTTGTGTTAGTCTCGCAAAATCAATTATCTTCTGCTCCCAGGTTGTGTAATAAATCAAGAATATTCCTACTGCCAACAACAATATATTAGGTGTCCACATTGCCCAAAAGGGAGGGATGATTACCATGTCAGCCAATTCTTCACCCCCAATCAGAAAAACATAATAGATCAGAAAAAACAAAATGCTCAAGACCGCCGCCATGGCAATCCCACCCCGCCGGGTCATAACTCCCAATGGAGCACCAATCAGCATAAACACAATACAGGCAAAGGGGATTGAAATTTTCTTGTGAATTTCGACTGAATATATATTGACCTGTCTCTGATAGCTGAACGCCAGATTGAACTCACCGGTGAGTCGCGACTGCAAAGAATTCAGGCGGCGATTTTTAGCCTCAGCCTGAACTTTCTCAATACTCCTCAGGTTCTGCTGCTTTTTAAGATTGATCAGCTGCTTGACCTTCTCAAGATTACGAATCCCAACCGTATCCAGCTCGGCTTTTAATAATTTGTCTATTTTAACATAGACCTTGTTACGTTCCAGAGTATACTTCTGCACATTTTCACGCATCATGCCAATAGTCATTTCGCGATTCCCGCGGCGCGCTGACTCACGTCGCTCAAGCATCAGGTTGTCTACCGGAATAGCAATTCGGTGCTTCTGAAAATCAGTCCGGCGATAATCCTGTAAATTTTCTAATCCCAATTCATGAATCTCACCATTATAAAGGGTAAAAAGAACGGTATTACCATCTACGACAACATAGCCGCTGTCGGCATAGATAGTAGTCTGCACCGTCTGGGAATCTTTGCTGTAAATTGTGATTTTGCGCAGGTGATCACCGGACTTCTCCTTGACATAAATTGAGTAATCCGGAATATCTTCCATAAAATATCCCGGCTCAATATTCAAGCCGGGGCGCTTGCGGTAGATGTCGCCGGTCAGCAGACGTGCTTTATGATTGAAATCAGGCAAAATATTATTGTGAAAAAAAACCATCAGTACGGCGACTACTGTGCCAAATACAATTCCGGGACCAAGAATAGTTAAAAAACTGATCCCACTGGAGCGCATAGCTGTAATTTCATTATCCTCCGCCAGGCGGCCGTAGCTCATCAAAGCCGCCACCAACACTGCCATAGGCACCGACATGGCAATGATCCAGGCCAGATTAAGGTATAAAAATTCAAATATTACCCGGAATGACAATCCCTTACCCAGCAGCCGATCTACCGATTTGATCAGAAAATTCAATAACAGCACAAAGGTAACCGCACCAATCGAGAAAAAGAACGGAAACAACAGTTCCCGATAGATATAGCGGGAACCAATCCAAACGCCACAGACTGCAAAAAATTTACGCATTAACCGATCCACGAGGACAAATATACATTAATCCCCAAATTTTTCATAACCTTAATCCGGAGCATCCAGTTCGATAAAAACCATCCCTCCCCATTTGCCCGAGGTTTTTTATTGTTTTTAAAAGCGCTACTGATTAAACTTTTTACGTTACAGAAAGGATGTTCATTGCGATTTCACAATCACCGTAAACTACTCTCCATCACCCTCCTGCTTATCTTTCTGGTAATAATCAATTTCCACTGTAACCAGATAAAACCGGGCGAGAGCCCCGCTTTTCTGATTGAAAATGCTCGACTATTAGTCAAAGACATTGCCTCCAATTACGTGGTGGTTCCCCGATTTGGTCCGGATGGTCGCGAAATCATTTTTAATGGGCGGCTGGAGGGCGATTCCTGGGATTGTATCTATTCAATACCTACCGCAGGTGGAGCATATCAAAAGCTGGCTGAGGATACCGACGATTTACTGTTCCCCTGCTATTCACCCGACAGAAATCAAATCACCTATTCCAAAGGACTGACACGCCAGATCATCCTCCTGGATTTACAAACTAACCAGTCAACCTCCTTACCGATCTTCGGTAATACGCCACTATTCTTGCAAGATGGTAACATAGTCCTTTATTCCGGAGTCATGGACGCTAACCTGAGGCTCTACCATATCCCAACTGGCAAAAGCAAAAGTTTTACTGATTCTTTTATTAGCGCCAATTTTTCTCCGACAATTCTCCCCGGTAACTACCAACTGCGCTGGATTGAACGCCGTAAAGATGGGCACCACTCAATTGATTTTGGCGAACTTGACGGTAATTCTATTAATTCTGCTTGCAGTCTATCTGAGCCGATTTCAGCGATAGCCACCAGTCCCAGCGGAAAATGGCTGATTGCCTGTCAAACGAATGGCAAACTCTTCGGCATCAATCCCGAGGATTCCCTCCATGCCACGGTAGCCCTTATAGACGAAAATGGCGTTGAGGATACCCATCGTTTATTTGCCCAGCCCTGCTGGTCCTCCAATGGCCGGCAGCTAGCTTTTACCAGCGTCCCCTACAGTCAATTTGAGCTCCAAAATCCCTTCTCGAAAAGCGGTTACTACGTTGCCGACCTAATCGTAGGACAGCTATCCTGGCAAAAGATTGACGATCCAGATATCTTTCGGGCACCTTCGTCGCGGCAGATTAACCTATTCCCCTCTGAATCTCCTGTTCAAGCTTCCGTTCCTGAGAGTCAACCAGTAGTCGCTAATAACCCACCACAGATTATTTCCGACCCCCAGGAGACAGTTCTCGCCGGAGATGTTTACCTCTATCGGATTCAGTCCGTTGATATTGACTTGTTCGATAATCTACGCTATACTCTGCTCGACGGACCACTTGATGCCGAGTTGCTACCGGAGAGCGGAATCCTCTACTGGGTAGCATTAGATACTGGCAAGTTCGATTTCGAGGTCGAAGTCAGCGATGAAGCCGGTGCCAGTGACCACCAATCGTTCACGCTGGAAGTGATACAAAGTCCCAACTGGAGCGATATACAGGTCGTCAAAAATCCGCAGCCACCGCCGAATAAAGGTGAATTCATTGCCGGAATGAAATTTAAAGACGTCAATGACGATGGCTTTTTGAGCAATGGGGAAGAGGGTCAATTATTGATTGACTTGAAATGCCGCTCAATGGCAATGGATAGTGTCCGGCTGCAGTTAATCACCACCGCTACAAATGAGGAAATCGAACTGGCCAATGAGCTGGTCTTTGACCACTGTACTACAACTCAGTGGAGCCGCAAAATTGTGCCGATCAAAGGCTTAGAAGGTCTGCGGAACCGCCCAATCGTCATTCGGGGATTGATTCAGACGGCTTACGGTCTGGACGTTTTACCAGCCAGTCTGCTGATCTCCGCAAAAAACACTATAGCGCCGCCTGATTAGGTCTTATCTTCGTCAGGGAAACTTTTCCAACAACAAATTGTCTAACTTAATGTATCTCTTGACGGCAATTGTTATGATGACTATATTCTTACAGAAAAATAGGGTGAAATTATGAAAACAAAAATTATTTCAATCATGGCTATGATGCTAAGTATTGCATTTTTAGCCAGTTGTTACACCCAATTATCTGCACCAATTACCCGAGAGAACTACTATATCACGCCCGATTCGACTTATACCGCCGAAGAACAATCCCAAAAGCCGGAACAGTCCGAGTATAATCAGGGTTACCGCGATGGATACCGTGATTTTGTCAATGAATATCTCTGGTACGGGTATAATCCCAATAGTTATTTTTACCGCAACAATCCCTACTGGCCCTCGTCCCGACGGTCTTACTACTCAGTCTATTTAGGAATCTATGATCCCTATTTCTACGACCCATTCTGGGATTGGGGCTATTACGGCTACTACTCTCCGTACTATTATTCGTACTACTATCCCTACTCCTATTATAGTGACTGGTATTATCCCCATTCATGGGCTTATTATCACAATGGTTATTATTACCATCCGTACTATTATTATGGTTCATACGCCAGCTGGGAGAGATCGGTTGAGGGTCGACAGCAAAAGTACGCTAATCGTGAGCCCCAGCAATCATCACCATCCAGCAATCAAGTCAGCCGGTCTTCAATTAGCACTAATAGGGAGTTTCAAAATGCCCTCAATCTGCCCATGACTGCAGGTGGAGTCAGCGGCTCTTCAGCCACCAGAAGTGCGCGCTCGGGAACCTCCGCAACTATAGAGAGAACCACCACAGGTTCATCAGTGTCACGCGAGGATCAGTCTCAGACTACCGGTACTGTGAGATCATCGAGTGAAACCGAGCGGAATTTTCAGGCTGTTATGAGTCCACCTCGTTCGACCACAGTCAGTAAATCAGGCAGTCGTTCATCCTCAAGTAAAAGCGCTTCCCGCAGTTCCAGCTCCAAGAGCCGTTCAAGGTCAGGCCAAAGTTCCTCCGGTAGCAGCAGCTCCTCGTCGCAGTCCAGTTCATCGAGCAGCTCTTCGTCGTCTAGTTCTTCCAGCTCCAGTTCTTCTAGTTCCTCAAGAAGCTCTTCTTCAGCCGATCGGTCGTCTAAAGGAAAGTAAAAACAGAGTTAAATATGTTCATTTCACGCAAAATCTTTCCCGGTTTGCTAATTGTCTGCCTGCTAATTCCACTACACCTGAGAGCCCAATTCTTCACTCAAGCCATGAGCAGCGAAGCTCTCCGCCCATTCTGGGATTTAAATGGCTTTAACTCGGCGATTTTTTTCCTCAATAACAACGCCTTACTCTCAACTGATATTTCCTCCTCCCAATCGAATCCGGCTTTTTTAAGTAATATCCATTCGCCGAAGGCCTGCCTTTCAGTTCGCTACCTGAACACTGACCAAAAATCCATTCTGGGGGCTAACAATCCTGAGCTGCAATCCAATTCATCAATATTACACAGCGACTATTTCGGTTTTGCCTATCCCGTGCCAGTCTATCAGGGAAGTCTGGTGTTTGCCCTGAGTTATACCCCCTCGGCTTATTATAATTCCGCGCTGAAGAGCAAAGGCGATTTCACCATCACCAACCTGGGAGATGTATATGAGGAAATTAGCATCAAAGAATCCGGATCGCTAAATACCTTACGGCTTGCTGGCTCGGTGGAATTCCTACCCAATTTCAATCTCGGAGCATCGCTGAATTTCCACGGTGGCAATCGTCACTATCAATCAGTCGAAACCGAGAATGAAGACCAGCTGGATACCGGTACTGAGGATTACCCCAACATTCAATATCTCGAGTCCATCAAACCTGAGTACAGCGGATTCAACATGGATCTGGGGCTTTCCTTCCAATCCGCAAATCTAAAATTTGGCTGTCGCTTATCCACCCCGCTGAAATTGACGATTCACGAACTCAGCGAATTTCGCTATGTCTATTCTTACAATGACGGATCTGGTTCGGATACTACCGAAACGTATGATTTTGAATATAATTCCCGTTACCCGCTGGAAATTGCTCCAAGTTTCGGCGTCAAACTCGGCAATTTTACCTTGGGTCTGGACTTTATCATTCACAATTGGCGCAATATCAAAGTCGATTTATTGGAAGATGATAGCGAAGTCAACCGCGATCTCAATTGGAATTTACGCCGGACAACTGACATCGGCTTTTCAGTGGCAGTCCCGTTGGCTAAAACTATTTCGACTCGCCTTGCTTACCGTCTAATTCCCTCACCTTATGATGACATCCAGAACACCGATGAGGATTACAATCATTTACTGGGTGGAAGCATTGAAACCATAATTAAAAATTCGCTGATTATCGGCTGTTCCTATCAGCGGATTTTCGGTAACCAAACTGTCCCCCATGCCTATTTCGGCACCTACAGCACCCAATCATACACCAACGATCTATTATCACTCTCACTGGCTATCGTGCTATAATCCTAACGGAGTAAAAATCCAGCTGAATTAATGAGTAGAGTTCCCCGAATTTTAATTCAGACTTGGCTATTATTCCTTATTTCCTTTACTACTACTGCCACTCCTAATATCCATCACCAACAACCAGCAGCAATTAATTATAATCAATTTAGCAAGCTCACCTGTGTCGTCGAACCAGATGGGCTGCAGATCAAGACCGTGAAAATATTTTTCCGCAACACAAAAAAAGAACTATTTAGTGAATTTAATATGTACAATGACAATGGGGTATACACCTTTCAGATAATCCCGGAAATGGCACGCACCGATTCCTTTTACTATTTCATCACGGCCGAATTCAGCGACTTCGCAATTCATGCCTATCCAGAAAATAATCCCGAGGTAAATCCAATTGCTCTGCCGATAGTTCAACCGCAGCGGACCGCCAGGAAAATATCAGCCGCCGAGGTGGCGAAAATCTTTTGCGATCTGGGGCGCAATCTCAATAATATTCAATCCGTCAACATCTATACCCGCTACCAGGACAAAGGAGCTTATACCGACAATCCAATGAAACTATCCGAAGAGCGTTTTCAATACACCGTATCTCCGCCCTCAGTAAAAAATCAAAGTTGTTACTATTACATCCTGATCGAATTCACCGATCATTCGATTATATCTTATCCTTCTGATGAATTCGACAAGCATGGTGATTACCGCGTATTCCAGGGCCGACGCCAATAATGATCATCAGAAAGGCATTGAGAATCATCTCAATGTCTTGTATATTCCGATAGGATGCCGACTAAGATGAAAAACCTGTCTATTCTTTGCATTCTCGCTTTATTGTTTTGCCAGATAAATGGCTTAGATGCCCAAACTAACGATCAGATTGACAAAGAAATCTGGGTCTTGACCATTGACGGCGTTATTAATCCGGTAGCCGCCTCTTACATCCGGGAAAACATCAGCAGCGCCGAAAAAACTAATGTCGAATGCCTGATTCTGCAAATGGATACTCCGGGCGGTCTGATGAGTTCGATGCGGGACATCATCAAGGAAATTCTGAATTCCGAGGTGCCAGTTGCGATCTATATCAGTCCCCGGGGCGCTCAATCAGCCTCAGCCGGAGTTTTCATTACTGTTGCGGCCCACTTCGCCGCGATGGCTCCCGGAACGAATATTGGTGCAGCCCACCCAGTAAATATGGGCGGTGGCGGCAGCCCGTTTGGTGGGGAGAAACCCGATTCGGCTGACACGAAAACCATGATGGAAAAGGTAACCAATGATGCGGTTGCTCAGATCCGCAGCCTGGCTCATCAACGTGGTCGCAACGAGCAGTGGCTGGAAGACGCGGTGCGCAAAAGTGTCTCAATCACCGAAACCGAAGCAGTCAAGCTCAAAATCGTAGACTGCGTGGCTAAAAATCTGGACGACTATATCGAATATCTCGATGGCAAAGTTGCCAAGCTGCCATCAGGTGATAAAACCCTTGCTACCCACGAGGCTAAAGTTATCAACAAGCCGATGGGTCTCCACCGTAAAATTCTGGATGTGATTAGCGAACCCAATATTGCTTATTTACTGATGATCCTGGGATTCTATGGACTGTTCTTTGAAATCCGCAGCCCTGGTGCGATTTTCCCCGGTGTACTGGGTGGTATTTTTCTCATTTTGGCTTTCTTCGCTTTTCAGGTGCTGCCAATCAATTATGCCGGACTGGCGCTGATCATCGTTGGAATAATCCTGTTTATTCTCGAAATCAAGATCATCAGTTACGGCTTGCTCACCATTGGAGGATTAATTTCCATGATATTAGGATCCATGATGTTGTTCAATGTCAATGAAGCTCCGCGAGCGCTTTACAATGTGTCGCTGGCGGTTATCATTCCGGTAGTCATTTGCACTGTTCTGTTCTTCGTGGTCGCCCTATCTTATGTAGTCAAAGCCCACAAAAATAAACCGACTACGGGGCGGGAGGGAATCACTGGTGAAATCGGGATTGCGGCTACGGAAATAAATCCGACCGGAACAGTGAAAGTCCATGGTGAAATCTGGCACGCCCGGGCAACCCAACCAATTCCTAAAGGCACTCAGATCATCGTTAAGGCTGTCGAGCGAATGGTACTGACAGTTGAAGAATATAAACAAACATAGAATAAGGAGAGTCAAATGCAGTTATCATTACTAACCGTAGCATTATTTGTCATTTTGCTGCTTTCCAGCGCCATCCGGATATTGAAAGAGTATGAGCGCGGTGTCATCTTTCGTCTGGGACGCTTGATCGGCGCCAAGGGACCGGGAATTTTCCTGATCATTCCCATCGTTGATAAAATAGTCAAGGTCAGCCTGCGCACGGTGGTGATGGACGTTCCGCCGCAGGACATTATTACCCGGGATAACGTGTCGGTTAAGGTCAACGCCGTAATCTATTTCCGTGTGCTCGATCCAAACAAAGCCATCGTCGAAGTCGAGGATTATCTCTACGCTACCTCCCAGCTAGCCCAGACTACCCTGCGCAGCATCCTCGGCCGAGCTGAGCTCGATGAACTGCTCGCCAGCCGCGAGAAGATCAACGCCGATCTGCAGCAGATACTCGACACCCATACCGATCCCTGGGGTATCAAGGTCTCCCAGGTCGAGATCAAACACGTAGATCTGCCCCAGGAAATGCAGCGCGCGATGGCCAAACAGGCTGAAGCCGAACGTGAACGGCGCGCCAAAGTCATCAACGCCGAAGGTGAATTTCAGGCCTCCGCCAAGTTGCTGGAAGCCGGTAAAGTGCTGACAAAAGAGCCGATAACGCTCCAGCTACGCTACCTGCAGACCCTGCGTGAAGTGGCGACGGAGAACAACTCCACAATCATTTTTCCACTGCCATTAGATCTGGTCAAACCGTTTTTAAAATTGGCAGAACTGGCTAAAGCTACCGAAAAAACTGAAAAAAAATAACCTGATTTGATGTTATGTCAGGTCCTCAGACCTGACGAATATTAATTTCTCTGCATCTCGCAACTTTGCGAGAGACACATTACCATACCATTTTTAAATTGCCTGACTTAAATTAATCCGTGGACTTTATTCAAGAGAAAATAGAGAGACTCCGGCGGCAGATAGAGACCGCTAATTACAACTACTACATTCTCGATAATCCCACGATCAGTGATGCCGAATACGATCGCCTGCTGCGCGAACTCCAGCAGCTGGAAGCCGCTCACCCGGAGTTGATCATTCCCGATTCCCCAACTCAGCGCATTGGTGCCAGCCCGCTAACCGAATTTGCCACCGTCACCCATCGTATTCCCTTGCTCAGCTTAGACAACGCCATGGATGAAACGGAAGTCCTGGAGTTCATCAATCGCGTTCGGAAAGCACTACCGGGCGAAACAATCGAATTCGTCGCTGAGCCGAAAATCGACGGCCTGGCCGTTGAATTAGTCTATGAAAACGGATTATTGATCAGCGGCTCGACCCGCGGCGACGGATTTACCGGTGAGGACATTACCCAAAATCTGCGAACCATTAGGACAATCCCGCTGCGACTACGAGCTTACAAGGAGAAGATTCCTTCACTGCTCGAAGTCCGCGGCGAGGTTTATATGAATCGTCAGGATTTCGAAAAATTGAATAAACAGCAGCTGGCCGAGGGCAAGCCACTCTTTGCCAATCCGCGCAATTCCGCCGCCGG
>CAZJIU010000039.1:7735-19705 GCA_964546145.1 uncultured bacterium | reverse complement strand
TCCAATCCCAAAAAATGGAAGCTATCGGTACTTTGGCCGGCGGAATCGCCCATGATTTCAATAATCTGCTGACCATTATTCAGGGACATGCCCAGTTAATGATGGCAGCTAAGAATGAAAGCGACCAGGAACATTACGAACTCAAGCAAATCGTCAATGCCGCCTTCCGCGCCGCACAACTTACCCGGCAGTTACTGCTTTTCAGCCGCAAACAAGAAATGGCTTTCGAAATACTCAATCCGAATAAGACAATCGTCAACTTGTCCAAAATGCTGGAGCGCCTGATCGGCGAGAATATCGTCATCAATCTGCAGCTGGATGATAATCTCTGGAATATTGAAGCTGACGAAGGTAACCTGGAACAGGTAATTATGAATCTGGTGGTCAATGCCCGCGATGCGATGCCACATGGAGGAACCCTGACAATCAAAACCGAAAATCTGGAACTTTCCGAGCAGGATTGTGCCCTGATTCCCCACTCCAATCCTGGTAATTTTATCTGCCTGACAATCCAGGATACCGGCTGTGGCGTTCCGACCGAGGTAATTGACAAAATTTTTGATCCCTTCTTTACCACTAAAGAAGCCGGGAAGGGTACTGGTCTTGGATTATCAGTGGCCTATGGAATCATCAAAAAGCATAATGGCTGGATCAATGTCGAGAGTGAACCGGAAAAAGGAACTATTTTTACGATTTGTCTCCCTGCTTCTCAGAAATCGGTATTGGACGCTTTTACACCAAAAGACCAGCAAGCGCAAAAACTCGGCAAGGGTGAACCCATTCTGGTGATTGAGGACGATAACGATGTTCGAAAATTCATAATAACAATATTACGACACTACAATTATGTTCCGCTTGAAGCTGCCGATGCTGCAGCTGCCACTACCATCTTTCAAAAAGAAAAAATCAAATTAATCGTTTGTGATGTTATTCTTCCGGATAAGAACGGTGTATTACTCGTCGAAGAATTCCTCTCAACTCAAGCCGACATTCCGATAATCATGTGCAGTGGGTATGCCGATGAAAAGGTCCAGCATGATATTATCAAGAAAAAGAATTTCCGCTATCTCCAGAAACCAATTAAGGCGCCAACCTTTCTGGATCTGGTCCAAGAGACTCTGGCATTAGTCAAGCAATAATTAAATATCTATTCTTGCTCAACTACAGCCTGCGCTGCAGCCAGACGGGCGATCGGCACCCGAAAAGGTGAACAGGAGACATAATTCATGCCAACCCGATGGCAGAATTTTACTGAATTTGGTTCGCCGCCGTGTTCGCCGCAGATGCCAACTTCCAGACTTGGCTTGGTTTTGCGACCGCGTTCGATGCCGATTTTGATTAGCTCGCCGATGCCCAGCTGATCAATGGTCTGAAATGGGTCAGCCGGCAGAATTTTCTTTTCGATATAATCCGGTACGAATCCGCCGATGTCATCGCGTGAGAAGCCATAGCCCATCTGGGTCAAGTCATTGGTTCCATAAGAGAAAAATTCAGTCACCTCGGCGATTTTATCGGCAACCAGGCAGGCGCGCGGAATTTCAATCATCGTACCGTAGAGATACTCAAGTTTTTCCAGATTGAATTTCTTAAGTAATTCCGCATAGACCTCTTCAACCAGAACTTTCTGATTTTTAAGCTCATTGACATCACAGACAACCGGCACCATAATTTCCGGATAGGGCTTTTTGCCCTCTTTCAGTAACTCGGCAGCTGCCTCCAGAATTGCCCGCACCTGCATTTTGGTTACCTCGGGATAAGTAACTCCCAAACGGACACCTCGATGACCCATCATCGGATTGGATTCATGCAGATCACCAGCCCGTTTTTCCAGCTCCTCTAAACTAATTCCGAGGTCTTTTGCCAGTTGCTCCAACTTTTCCTTTTTGCGCGGCACAAACTCATGGAGCGGTGGGTCGAGCAGCCTAATTACAACCGGATAGCCGTCCATAGCTTCCAATGTCGCTTTAATATCTTTTTTAACATAAGGAAATAGCTCGTCTACGGCTTTCTGCCGCTCTTCTTTGGTCTTTGACATAATCATTTTCCGCAGGTAAAACAGCGGCTCATCCGAACCTTCGCCGTAAAACATATGTTCGGTGCGGAAAAGACCGATGCCTTCGGCGCCAAATTGCCGCGCCCGGCGTGCATCGGCTGGCGTATCGGCATTGGTTCTAACACCCAGCCGGCGGACCGAATCGCAGATTTTCAGGAATTTGACCAGATCCGGATTTTCGGTTGCATCAATCATCGGCAAGGTACCCTCATAGACATAACCTTTGGTACCATTTAAGGTCAAGATATCGCCCTCTTTATAGGTTTTACCGTTAACGCTCAGGGTCTTTTTACCGGCATTGATCTCCAGTGCACTACAGCCAACAATACAGCATTTGCCCCAGCCGCGGGCTACCAATGCGGCGTGACTGGTCATTCCCCCACGAGCAGTCAAAATTGCCTGCGAAGAGCGCATTCCATCCACATCTTCCGGATTCGTCTCTTCACGGACTAAGATGACCTTCTTGCCGGCTTTTGCCCATTCTACGGCATCATTCGAACTGAAAACGATCACACCACTGGCAGCACCGGGTCCGGCAGGCAAGCCCTTAGCTAAAGGAGTATGATCTTTTTCTACAGAAAAATCAATAATTGGATGTAAAAGTTCGTCGAGCTGGGCCGGAGTAACCCGCAGAACCGCCATCTCTTTGTTAATTAAACCTTCATTGAGCATGTCGAGTGCCATGCGGACAGCGGCTGGACCATTACGCTTGCCGACGCGGCACTGAAGCATGAACAGCCGGTTCTTCTCAATCGTAAATTCGATATCTTGCATGTCGTGGTAATGTTTTTCCAACCGCGTGCGATAGTCTTCGAGCTCCTTGTAGAGCACCGGCATACCCTTTTGCAGAGTCGTTAAGTCCTTATTGTGCTCGGAAGTCGAATATTCATTTATTGGAGCGGGCGTGCGGATACCAGCCACGACATCCTCTCCCTGGGCATTAACCAGATATTCGCCGTAGAAGCCATTTTCACCACTGCCGGGATTGCGGCTGAAGGCAACGCCGGTAGCACAATCTTCACCCATATTACCAAAAACCATAACCTGAACGGTAACGGCAGTACCCCAATCATCCGGAATTCCCTCGATGCGGCGATAAGCCACCGCGCGCTTACCATTCCAGGAAGCGAAGACGGCGCCGATTCCGCCCCATAATTGCTCCAACGGATCATCCGGAAAATCCTTGCCGAGTACCTTTTTAATCTGCCTTTTAAAGGCACCACATAGTTCTTTCAGGTCAGCCGTAGTTAGCTCGGTGTCACTCGAATATTTCTTGGCTTTCTTAACGCTATCCATCAGCCTTTCTAGCTGGCGGCGGATTCCTTCTTCATCCTTCGGCTCGATGCCACCGGCTTTCTCCATGACCACGTCAGAGTACATCATGATCAGACGGCGATAGGCATCATAGACAAAACGCTCGTTGGCGCCACTCTTTTTGATCAGTCCGGGAATAGTCTTCTCGGTCAGACCAACATTTAAAACGGTCTCCATCATGCCGGGCATGGACTTGCGGGCACCGGAACGTACCGAAACCAATAACGGATTTTGTGGATCACCGAATTTACGGCCGAGAATTTCTTCGACTTTCGTCAGGGCTGTCTCGACCTGCTCTTTTAATTCGGCCGGATAGGAGCGCTTATTGGCATAATAATAAGTGCAAACCTCGGTCGTAATGGTAAATCCAGGTGGTACCGGCAGGCGCAGCTCGGGATGTCCCGCCATTTCGGCCAGATTGGCACCTTTACCACCCAGTAAACCTTTCATACTCTCATTACCGTCGGCTTTCCCGCCGCCGAAAAAATAAACATACTTAGCCATTATAACCTCATTCGTTTGTTTAAGATTGTCAAAAATGTATCAGCGGCAATTTTATCACTTTTTTGGGGAATTTTCAAGGTTTTGGTGACTTAATTCCAGAGAATACTTGCCTACCATCCATCTGAAAATTGGAAAATAAAATGCCGGTTAACCGGTTTTTTATTTATATTAACCCTTGAGAATTGGAGTCTACCAGTAGTGACATTATTAACAACACCCGCAAACAATGACACCCCATAAACCAATTTTATCAACGAGGATAAACAATGAGTTCAGAATCGACCTTTAACGAAAAACAACTGACCACAACCAAGGTTTTTGAGGGAGTATTACTACACGTCTATCAAGATACGGTGCTACTTCCGAGCGGCAATTGTTCAACCCGGGAGTACATTAAACATCCCGGGGCGGCAGTGGTTATCCCGCACCTGGGAAACCAACAAATTCTGCTGATCCGACAGTATCGCTATCCCATTCGCCAGATTGTGCTGGAATTACCGGCTGGCAAAATTGATCCGGGCGAATCACCAGAAATGACGATTCAACGCGAGCTGGCCGAAGAAACCGGCTATCAGGCTAATTGGCTAAAACCAATTGTTCCAATCCACACCTGCGTTGGTTACAGCGACGAGGTTGTGCACCTGTACTGGGCTGACCAACTTACTCCAGCCTCGCGGTTGCCCGATGCCGACGAATTTATCGAAAGAACCGCCTGCTCAATTTCCGACGCGATGAACCTAATACAAAATGGTCAAATTACCGACGCCAAGACAATTATCGGTCTTTTTTGGGCGGATAGAATACTCAGTGATCCCCAACTATCTCAAAAATATCTGCCGGCTTAATTCTCAGCCAGTCATAAGATTTAATCATTAGAAATATAATTATTGAGTAGCGGTGGTTCCGAAAGCAACCCGGGGAATCGCTGGTGCAAACTCTCGGCAAACATATAGTCCAGATGGGCATTATCATTAGGGATCGAGCCAGTCACTTCCTGCCAGACATCCTGACTCTCCATACAAAAATAAATAAACGGCGGCAGATCAACAGCGGTAAGTTTTTGGTAAATGCGGCGATAGAGTGGTACGCGGATTGGTCGGGCATAACGCATTTTACCATCCAGCCCACGAACCAATTCCCCAAAAGGCAAAACCGAATTGGGATAATGAGCAATCATCCTAGCTTTCATTTCTGGGGGATAACGCAAGGAGCCTAAGCTGATCCAGGCAATCTGCTGCGGTTTTATTCTGGAGTAGAGTTCATCCAGCATCTCGTCATAAAACGATAGCCAATCTGGAACTGTCAGAATCGGATCGAGGTGAAATGCCAGCAGATAACCGGCTTCAGCTGCGCGAGTAGCTGCATTCAAGCGCCGAGTCAAAGCCGCTGTATTTATCTCAAACTCGTCAATTATTTGCTGGGGATTAAGCGACCAGGCCAGCACTGTATGACCATTATGCCGGAGAGTAAGTAAATCATCTATGTTCACCGTTTTGGTCTTTAATTCCAGGATTCCATTCGGAATTTCTGCAAAAATCTCAACGGCTTCCCGGGCAAAGAGCATTGAACCGTAATATGCCAGACTGTCACTTAGCTCACCCGTACCGACTCGAAAGAAGCGTTTTGGCTGGGCGGTCAATTTATTTCTCAGCTCGGAAAAGATTTTTGCAAAATCGGTATAGATAACCGTTGCCGGCTGATTCAAATAATACTGCAGAATACAATAAACACAATTCAGGGGACAATTCAGCGTCTGATTAATCACCTGATAGCGGCAGCATAAATAACTTGCGGCTGTTCCGGGACACTTTTTGATCGTTTCTCCCTTGGAGCGGGTAAGATATAAAACCTGCTTGGGATTAATTCCCCGAATTTCGCTCGAAATATCGTAGTCGTCAGCAACAATTTTCCGGATTCGGCGAGGCAGATTGTTGATTATTTGATCGGTAACCGGATCATTTAATGACGATTCAGAAATATAAACAGATTTCAGCCGCTGCTCAGGATTCATCTACAATTCATCCAACAGGTGCTGTACTTTTTCCAGGGATAGGGGCTCAGTGAATTCACGCAGACGTTGGAGGTCTTTTGGCGTCTTCAATCGCCAGGTTAGCTGTAACTCCCGGCGTTCGCAGGTTTCATCAAAGTTCAATGCAGCGTTAACCGGTAGATCAAGGTCCTGAATTCGCTGCCGGATTTTCTGTAAATGTCCCGATAATTGGGGAAATCGCTTTGCATAGATTGCCTGCCGCAAGCGAGAGAGGGCAACCTTAATCTCACTCTCAGCCGCTAGATATTGCTCCCAATCCAAATCCTGGAGGATATCCTTCAAGAAGCTTTTATCCCGGCTTTGAATTTCCTGCATATTAATTTTAATTTCTTCCAAAACGCTTAAGCTTGGTTTAAGAAAAGTGATCAATTTCGCATAGCATTGGTACTCTTCTCCAGAAAGATCGGCAAACCGCAGCCAGGTTTTAAATAGCGCATTTCGGGAAAGCAGGTAACCATACAGTGGTTCCGGAACAGAAACAAGAGAACGATATTGACTAATTAAGTAATCATCTCCAGACAGGTGCATTAATGGCAGCAGCTTGGTCTGCATTTCAATCGGGCTAAGACGCAGCTTTTCGGCCAGCTGCAGAAATCTCCCGATTTCAGGAGGAGTAAGTATATAGCTACCGGTTCTAAGCTTCAGGATAAGTTTCAGAATATTGAGCGGGTTGACTGTCTCGGGCAACTGATAGGCCGCAAGTTCGATCTTCTCATCAACATATTCCAGAATTTCAAATCCATAAATCAATCGATATTGAGACCCCTGTCGCTGCACCAAAATAGGATGGGGGAGAAAAAAAGATGCTTGTTCTCTTTTCCCTTGCGGTCTGTTGAAAATATCAAAAGTATTATCGTTCCGGTTGATCTGGCGCAGATTGAGCACGACCGGCTTTATGGAATTCATGGAGATTACTCCGGTATTCGGTTAATTTGCTAGTAAAAATATTGGGTAACTCTTCTCGTTTCCGGCGTCCCTGATCGAGAATGGTAAGCTTGCGAATGATCTCTTTTAGCACTATTTCGTACTGTTCATCGGTTAGGTCATAATTTAGCACCTTTTCAAGTACCTGTACCCGATAGCGGTCGAGCCCCCAGTACTGGCGCGAGAGCTGATCGGTATGACCGCCGGTTTTGACAATCAACTTTTCAGCTAATAGATATATTGGATATTTCAGGGCAATCCTGAGCCAGAGATCGTAATCCTCACAAACCGGCAAATTTTCATCAAATACACCAATATCATTGAAGATTTTCTGATGAATTAACACGGCTGAGGGGCTGACGATGCATAGCGGCAAACACTGGGGGAAAATCCAGCCTGAATATTTCTGATGCTTTTTCAGCGGATTCACAAATCGCTCCTTGCGAATCCATTTTTCATCAGTCTGGAGAATCAGAATTTCCGGATGTTCCTGGATGTATTGCATCTGACGCTCCAACTTGCGCGGCAGCCAGTAGTCGTCGGAATCCAAAAAGGCGACCCAAGTTCCCTCACCTTTTTCCAGTCCAAAATTCCGGGCTGAGGATACCCCGCCGTGCAGTTTGGAAAAAAACCTGATCTTGCGACCAAATTTTGTCAGAATCCGGCTCGTGTTATCGGTGGAGCCATCATCCACTACAATTAATTCAAAATTTTTATAAGTTTGGGCAAGTACCGATTTGATCGCCCGTTCGAGTACCTCACTCCGGTTATAAGTTGGAATAATCACCGATATGCGACCCGGATCATCCACGACTCAATCCTTTAATTGATATCCTTATGAATTACCTCGATCAGTGTATTTAATTTCAATTTTAAATTAGTAACAGCATCATCCAGATTCCGGTTAAAACTCACCGAAGTCTGATTATCGGCTGCATCAGTAATAACTTTTAATGCCGTAAAGGGGATTTGTAGCTCAAGGCAGAGCTTGGCAATCAAATAGGCTTCCATATCTACTCCGAGGGCATTGGTTCGCGCGTAAATTTCATTTCGATATTCTGTGGATTTAACCGGCACAGATGAAGTATACAAAGTACCTCGCCGAAAGTCAACTGGCAGTTTTGCCTGAATTGCAGACCATTTCCCAAGGAGTAACTCAGCCGTTAGCGGAACGGCATCCCGGGCAAGATAAAGTTCGGGAAATACTACCTCTTCTATCGCCGCCTCGGGACTCAAGGCGCCGGCACTGCCGGCATTAATGACCAAATCAATCCGTTTCTCACCAAGATAACTTTTCAAATAATCGGTATCCTTTCTGAGCCCGACAGAGATTTTTAAAAAGAATAGATCTATTGGCTTAAGAGCCGGGGATAGGGATAATAAATACTCTTTAATTGGATTTAATTCTTTGGCTAAGACAGCCAAAATTAAAATATTCAATAATGATTATTCGCTAACTTCTTCGGCTACGGCTGAGGGATCGATCCGGTTAACAACATTACGCCACGTTTCACGGTCCAGCAATTGATACCATCCGCAGCTGTTGCATATTTTATAATAAGTTGTCTTCCCAAAATAGGAACTCCGGCGGTAAACGATTTCAGCGGAGCATTTTTCACATTGCTCGGTAATCCTTGAGTCGTAGGGTTGAGTATTACTCTTTTTTTTACTGACATTAAATTTGTCTGTCATTGGTTGTGCTCCTAATTTCCTAACCAATATTAGTCATCAATCATCGTTGCCATAAACTATCGCTAATTTGTGCTGGTTGAAAACACTACTCCTTACCCCCGTAAATTCTAATATCTTTGGCGGATTGTCAAGGATTTCTTTTAGCAGCGGATCGTTGCATAATCTGCCACAAATCTGTAAATTCTGACGCTTTTTCACTGCCACCCTAGCTCAGTCGGTAGAGCGGCTCACTCGTAATGAGCAGGTCGTCGGTCCGATTCCGACGGGTGGCTCAAATCTAATCCGGAAAATAAGGAAATTACCGGCATTTTCGCTGTCGGCAATCCTGATGAATTTAGCGAAGGCGTGAAATCACTTTGATCGCAAAGGCGGCAAAGAGCAGAATAGCCGCAAGCGCTACTATCACTACCCCCATCATTCTGCTGCCTTGAACTAATTCACCAACCCCGAAAAACAGCAGCAAGGCAGCAATAATCAACAGCCCAATTTTTAAAATCAATTGTACCAGGCGTCGTTTTTTCCGGCTCCTATGACTATGATGATGAGGCATTCCACTTTACCTACTATTTAGAAATAGGGTTGGATCAACCAATTAATCGATCTTATCCCGACTTTCCCCAAAAATTGCACCTGAATCTTTCTGCTTCTTACATTCAACTGCGTAATATTAATAGACTTTTTACATTATTTATAGTAAAATTAAGCAAATAAAAAAGGAGGGTATGATGTATCAGAAAATTTGCTTCCCAATCTTTTATTTTTTGGGAATTTTGAGTCTGATCGTTGGGATTTTGGCGAAACTGTTCGGCTTCATGCTGTTTGATTTAAAACCGTCGCGCTATCTGCTGTTTGCCGGAGTTTGTGCCCTATATGCAATTGCCAGTATTATGTGCAACACACTTAGCCAGAAAGAGCAATCCTAAGCAGAAATTTAAAGGCACTTTAATTCACCTTCAACATTGATCCCGAATATATAGCTGGCCGCAGGCGGCGGCTATAGATTGGCCTTTGCTGCGTCTGACAGTGACCGTAAAGGGCGCATCATAAATCTTAGCGAGAAAATGCTCCAACTCTTTCTCACTCGGTGCCTTGTAAGGTAAAAATTCATTCGAGTTATAGGGAATGATATTCAATTTGCAGGGGATTTTGCTCAACAAGATAATCAGCTCTCGAGCATGCCGGGACCCGTCATTAACTCCCTTTATCAGGACATATTCAAAAGTAACTCGGCGCCGGCTCTTTCTGGTATAATAGTTGACGGCTTTCATTAATTCGGGTAGCGGATATTTTTGATTTATCGGCACCAATTTATTTCTTTGCTGGTCATTAACGGCATTCATCGAAATCGCTAATTTATAGCGTTGACCTTCATCGGCATAGCGATAAATTTGGGGTACAATCCCCACCGTGGAGATGGTTATCCTACGGGCGGCGATTTCCGCTCCCAATTCACTATTCAGAATGGCAGCAGCCTTGACAACAGCCTCATAATTCAGAAATGGTTCGCCCATTCCCATAAGCACCACATTGGTGATCTTCTGGCTTTGCTCACGCTGAATCCATAAAAACTGATCTACAATTTCGCCAGCGGTCAGGTTGCGCTTGAAGCCCATTATTCCAGTAGCACAGTAGGGACACCCAATCGGGCAACCAACCATAGTAGATAGGCAAACGGTGATGCGGTTTCCTTCGAGCATATATACTGCCTCGACAGCCTGATTATCGGGCAGCCGAAAAAGGTATTTTATGCTCTGATCAAGCTTTGACTGCTGGCGCATTTCAATTCTGAGGCATTCCAGATTAGCAATCTCTTCCAGCTTCAATCTGAATTCCCGTGACAAATCTGTCATCTCCGCAAAAGCGCGTGCACCCTTGCGATACATCCAGCGATACAGCTGTCTTGCTCGGTAAGGTTTCTCACCGATACTCATAATCCAGGATTCCAGATCAGCTAAATCCAAACCTTTGATAACTGCTTTTTTCATCAAATCCTGATGCTGTTCAAATGATTCCCAGCAAATTTCGCTTTTTATCTTCCAATAAAAAAGAAATTATCAGTTTCCCTTATAGTTCAATCTTTTCCAACAATATTGACATTGAGCAGTACTCCCGATAAATTACTGTCAGATGAAATCATTTAGGATTTTCTTTATCTATCTTATCGTTTACTCCCTTACTCTCCGGGGGCAAACATATTCAATTATTAAGGAATACTCCTCAGAACAGGGGTTGTATCATGTTCTCATAAACCGCGACAGCACCAATCTCATTCCCCACTGTTTTATCTACTCCGATCATCTTAGCCTTTTCGAATCACCCACTGCTCCGGTAAAATTTTCACCTCAGCAACCTCAATTTATTTCAAAATACCAATATTTTTTCGGCTTGCTGAATCTCGGACAGCTACCAGCTAATCCAACCGAACCGCAATCAGCTACCCTAACTATCTATTCAAGCACTTTGAAAAGTCCGGCGATTATCAATGATCAATTTATTAACACTGGTAAAATTCCCTCTTTTGTATTTTCCGATGGCAAACAGGCAGTTATCCGAATCTCCCCGAATGGGAATCAATTAACCTTTTATGATCATCACGGACGCCTCTTGCGCGAAAAAAAATTCTTCCGCAGCATTCCCCACAATTACGAACCGGCGACTGGAATATTTAGTCAATCCGGCGAGCGATTTATCTTTTACACCCGTAAAATTGACGAGGAGGAGAATCAAACAACTCCACTCCTATATCTACTCTCCACCATTGGCGAAGAATTCTGGAAATATGAATTAATTCTGCGTCAAGTCGGTGCCCTGGCGATTTCTAACAGTGGCAGGCACACTGCTGTTGCCGGAAAAATCCAGGAACCGATAGGTAACCAGCCCGATTATCGAATAATCGTATTTGATAGTTTGGGAAATATTCAGAGTACTCTCCCCTTTCGGGCAGTGCGTCTGGACTTCAACCCTGCCGAAAACCATCTACTCATTGCCGACGAGCAATCGTTCCGGGTAATTGACCTGACAACCGAAGGTGTCAGAGTCATAGAACGACCAGCAACTGGTAAGCAGGAAATATCTGATATAGGATTTCTCAATGACTCAACCTTTGCCATCGCTACGGGTGAAATCAAACACCTTATGGGTCAGAAAATTTTTGACAATCCAACAATTCATTTCTATCAGACCAATGGGTTACAATTGACCACCATTCCCGTAACTCAGAATTACTCCTTTTTTGGGAAATTACTTTTTTCACAAGCGGGTAATCAGGTCGGCTTTACCCTGCAAGATCACTTTTTAGTAATTCAGCCAAAAACGACAAAGTAACTGATTTTTTCAAATTTTAACCTACGGGAGCAGCGTTCATGAATTTTGTCTGGATCGCATTAATGCTTATCTCGCTGATAGTCGGCGCTATCACTGGCAACCTCAAAGC
>CAZJIU010000039.1:0-7635 GCA_964546145.1 uncultured bacterium | reverse complement strand
CGCTACTAATGCGATGGTTATCTTTCTGGCATTGAACACCGCTAGCATTACTTTAATTCCGATGACTGTAATTGCCATCCGGGCTAAACTCGGTTCTGCCAATCCTTTCGAAATTATCAGCACCGCAGTTCTCGCTTCAACTTGCGCTACTATTGCAGCAGTCAGTGCTGCCAAGCTGCTGCAGCGGTTACCAAGAATTCGGAAATCCAATCCCAACCGGGTAAATAATTCTCCGGATCAGGGAGGCAATGATGAATAATTCATTCGCCACTATCATGCAGGCTATTTCGAATCTGGCCATACCATTGATTCTATTTTGTGTCATTCTATTAGGCTATTTGCGCAAGGTAAAAGTCTATGAAACCTTCATCGAAGGAGCCAAAGATGGCTTTAATGTAGCAATCAAAATTATCCCATTCCTCGTTGCAATGTTAGTTGCGATTGGCATGTTTCGAGCCTCCGGCGCAATGGACTACTTTGTTGCCGCACTTTCACCACTTACCAATCTGATCGGCATGCCCGCTGAAACCCTGCCGGTCGCTCTGATGCGACCACTGTCCGGCAGCGGCACCCTGGGACTCGTCACCGAATTAATGCAGCAACACGGAGCCGATTCCTTCATTGGGCGACTGGCGTCTACAATGTACGGCAGCACCGAGACAACTTTCTATGTCCTGGCGGTCTATTTTGGTTCAGTCGGTATTCGCAAAACCCGCCATGCGATTGCTTCCGGTCTGATTGGCGATATCACCGGTTTGCTAATGGCGGTGTTTATTTGCCATTTGGTTTTTGGATAAATCAATAAAACAATTCAGGATTTAAATCATAAACTAAATTCTAAATCCCAAATTTTATGAATGTGGATTGGGTTTATCCAGCTTATGGGGATTTTTCAGGTGTCTCATTACAGCCTCGGTCAATGCCCCGGCTTGAGCGCCATCGACAATCCGGTGATCGAAGGTCCCGGTCAGCGGCAGCATCTTGCGAATTTTGATTTCACCGTCAATTACTACTGGTTTTTCCTCGATTTTACCCATAGTGACGACCGCCGGGATTTTCCCAATTGGAAAAAGTGCTACCATGCCATAGGAAAGTCCAAAAGTACCAATGTTGGTAACCATAATACTGCCAAAAGGATCGGCGGGAATATTCAGAAAGGGAAATGGCAATCCCAGATCGAAGATCCAAAATTTGATCAGGACAAAGAGCATCCGACGAAACGGCCACGGGATTTTAGATAAAATCCCCTTGGAGGCAAACGCTCCGGATTCCTCGCCACTACGTTTTTTCCGGGCTCCCTCGCGGATGATTTCAGATATTTCGCCAACCGACAAATCCTGGGCCTTACGCACAATCAGACCGGTCATGTCCTTGCCTTTGATATTAACCGTTACAAATACATCAGCATCCTTACGATATACCACATGCCCCCGTCTGACAAAACAATTGATGTCGGGAACGTCCTCATAGAGGGCTCGGGCGATGGCAGCGGTCACAAAGTGAGTTATGGTCAGGTTACGCCCAACTTTTTTCTGCGCTTCAATATAATCAACAATGTCTGTTACGTCGGCATCAAAAATGCCATAAATTCGGCTGTCCACTGGCTGCTTGTAGACTGCAATCGCGAGTTTGCGCCACGCAGTCGTATAATTTTCTTCCAAAATATTGCCCCTTTGTTATTTAACCTCCAGGCTAATTTAGTTAGATATTAGAAAATGTCTAAACTTTTCCCCTGGAAATGAATCGCGCCGGGTGCTTTTAATTGGTAATCATCGCCAACTTTCATTATTTTAACAAAGACGAATGGCAAAACTGAGTGACGATTAATGACTAACAAAATTTTCCTAACATTGATTTTATTGCTCGCTTTTTTTCTAACTGAAAGCAGAGCCTCAGCACCCTTAAAACCACTTTTCGAGATGACCCATGCTGAAATTGATCTTTTACTTTATAGTGTTAGCCAGCAAAATCTAACCATTACCGAGCGGATGAACTATTTCTCCGAACTATTTTTAGGCACTCCGTACGATCCCAATTGCACCGGTGACGGTTCCGACGCCCTCTACGAGCCCTGGCCATTGGTGAATTTCCAGGAAACAAACTGCATGGCTTTTTGTGAGCATGTGCTGGCGCTATCTATTTCAGACAGCTGGGATAATTTTTTTAATAATCTGCAGCACATCCGCTACAAAGACGGAATTAACGGGATGCGCACCCGCAATCATTATACGATGGCCGATTGGTTACCGGAGAACAGCTGGCTGCTCGAAAATGTCTCCCGGAAAATCGGCGGAAAATCCGCTCAAACCGTCATGCGAACGATTTCTCATACCCATTTTTTTCAGAATAAAGGCATCACCGACATGCGCTATGTGCTGCCTGATCGGGAAATGACTATTGATTACCTGCCCCTGGACAAATTATCAAATCTAAAAAATGAACTGCGGACAGGCGACATACTGGTACTGATCACGGCAAATAAGACCGATATCTTCGCCGCCCATATGGCACTAGTTGCCGAGAAAAACGGAAATAAACTGGTTCGGGAATCATCAAACAGCCGGATGACAACCTTCGAAACACCTCTTACCGAATGGATCAAAGGCAAGGCCGCTTCGCCGAAATATCTCGGACTAAGCATTCTGCGAGTCAGGGAAGAGCTAAACCAAAAAGGTAAAATTATCCTGCCCTGGGAAATAGGGCAGCTGCCAAAGCACTAAAAAACATAGCCAGCCTGGAAATAGGCAATCAGTCGTTTCTCGCCCGGCTGATAGACACTCTTGTCACCCCGGCACAGATAGCACTCGAAAGGGCCCAGCGGAGAAACGAAAGTTACTCCGGTTCCATAGCCAAACATCAACCCTGGCTTTTCACTTGGCATGAGAATATTATTCTCATACCGCAAAACGGTATTGCCAATTAACGTCAGATAAAGGTTCTTAAGCAATTCCAGACGATAATCGAGCCGCAGGAGAGCTAAGTGAGTAGCTATTAATTGATTATATTCGACACCAACATAGTTCTCCGGTCCGCCTTGATAAAGAAAGCGGTTGGTAATTCCCGGCATATCAACATAACCATAAAAACCATAAAAATGAAGAGTATGTTTTTGCCAAGCAGTCAAGTAAAAATCCAGACTGGTCATTAACTGGAAATAAGCAGAAGTGTCACCGACAACCTGTGGACATTGATTAAATTCGGCGTGCCATGAAAGGCCCTGGCGGGGTATAAAAGTGTCATCCAGCAGGTCAATATTAGTAGTCAGGTTCCAGCTCAGGATTTCATTTTTCCACGAGGGGAAGACGATGGGGTCATCAGGTGCCACATCGGGATAAATTTTGGCAAATTCATAGGTTATCCCAGCTTCTATATTCCAATAATTCTTATACAAAAGTCCAACGCCGGTACCTGCCCGAGCAGCCCGATCCAGATAGGAAGCTACTTTCCTACCCCCTTTATCATACAAATAGAATGGGATGTCATGATAAGTGAAATTTGCATAAGGATAGAGTGGAAAATCTTTAAGCCGGGAAGGATAGTAGGCTTGCATACTCAACCGATTCAACCCAATAAACTGAACCTCGTTTTCGATGCGTAAACCCGTTAAGGGCTTATTTAAAATCAGTAAATCGATCGCCGCGACCAGCTTCCGATAATTATTATAGCGAAGTCCCAGTCGAATTTTATAAGGCGCACTCTCTTTGACATACAATTTAAATCGAGCCGAATTGGTTGATACCGGCTCAATTCCGTACGAGACTTCATCAAAAAAGCCTAGACTGTAAAGATAAGTAATACGTTCCTCGATTTCCGACTCTCGAAAAATATCACCCGGACGAATACCCAATAGTCGATAGATAAAATCAAAGGATAGCTGATTATTTCCTTCTATATCAACTCCAAAAATTAAAGGTCGCCATTTCTCATTCACGTTGATGTTTAGTCGAATAGCTTTATCACCAATTTTTTCGATGCTATACCTGACCCATAAAAAATCGTCGGTAGCCCGTAATTTATCGAGATAATACTCAAACTCCTCCCGATTAAAATAGTCGTTTTCTTTCAGGTGGACTAGTTCCCGGATTGCACCCTCGGACATTGCCCGATTTCCCGAAATCGTAATTTCAGCGATTCTTAGCCGATTATCCGGTATTTTTACCTGCTGTTGAGCTATCGGGATAGACAAACAATAACGATTTTTCAGTTCCTGTAACTCGCCTATTTTGCGCTGCGCTGCCTGATCCCCAAAGCCGATAATTTGTTCCACCTTACTGCTACCGAAATCCGCCGGACCTAAACCAATTAACGTACAATCAATTAGGATATCGGCATCCGCAGCGTTTGCTTCCATTGTATTATAGCGCAGAACATTAAATGATTGGGTAAGAACGTCCAGAGTATTGCGAATCTCTGCCCGATTCTTATAGGGATTTCCGACGGCAGCTGCAATGACGATCTCGGCACCCATCTGCCGCACAATATCTACCGGCAGATTGTTCAACAACCCACCATCAATCAACAGCGAATCACCCCACTCAACCGGACTAAAAACACTCGGCACTGCCATCGTAGCCCGCATTGCCTTGGCTAAGGAACCTTTGCTTAACACAACCTCTTTCCCGGTAATCAAGTCAACGGCAAGACAGCGAAATGGTATTGGTAAACTATCAAAATCGGTTACTTGGAGATAATTAAACACTAACTGCGAAAGGAGGAGATTGATATTTTGTCCGACAATCGCGCCGCCCGGACCAATCGGCAGAAAATCCTTGACACCGAGCTGAACCTGATATTTTTCAGCATCCCGTTTTTGAAAATAGGGTAACTTCGATCGTGGTGGGCGATCCGTAAAAGCTTTTTGCCAGTCAACATTTAGGGCAATCTCTTCAATCTCTTTGCCAGAGTAACCAACGGCGTAAAGCGCAGCGGCAATTCCACCCATGCTGGTCCCAGCGATGTAATCTATCGGAATTTGCAGTGAATCTAGTAACTTCAATGTCCCGATATGCGCAAAGCCCATTGCCCCACCGCCAGATAAAACCAACCCGATTTTCGGACGCTCGATCTCCTCGCCAATACCCACCGACAGGATTATCAGTGCAAAGCAGATTATTTTAAAAGTAGCAACCAGGATTTTTAGAAAGGATTTATACATTGTAAACCGGTTTAGAGTGGAATGACGATTACGAATTTAACCGGTGATTTCGACAATGAGGAATGCTGCTCTGGGTTGCTTGCTTTTAAATTCTCCTCTTGCAGGGAATAAACGATTGCTGCCAGTGCACTCCCTATTAATCCACCAGTAATAACATCGGAAACAAAATGTTGATTATCAATCACTCGTGAATAACCTACATAACCAGCCAGAAAGTGAGAAGCTAAGATAAAGGATAATTGGCCAGCCCTTTTGAGATCGTTCGATTTCGAACCGATATGATCAGCCACATACATTGAACTGTAAGTTGCCAGTGCGTAGGCAATTGAAGTATGACCGGAAAAAAAGGATTTATCCGCATCAATTATGTCATCTTGAGGCCAGTTATCAAAACTGGGGCGCCTCCTGCCAATCGAATTTTTAGTGATATTTGTCAGCAGAAAGGTCAATGACAGCGTTTCGATTAATCCCTTTGTGTGCTGGTAATTCGGGCTCTGCAGCCAACCCTTATTGCAAGGCAGAAGTGCAACACCCAGCGCCGTGGCACCCGACATAGCATAAAGTGTCCCGCTTGAGATAGTGTTTTCTCGAAAAGGTTTATTGGTCGCTCCGCCCAGGAGTGGTTCTTTTACCCAGGTTGGGGTTTTATCCAGATATTGAGCAACAGCGAACACTGCCGCTGTCAATCCCCACTCACTTATTTCAGGATCTAATTTGAGTTTTTCATAACCAAAAGTTGCGACGGAATTGAAACCGATTAAATAGACCCAAACTATGATGAAATATTTCCGCATCATTCTCAATTTGGACGGTAGTAGTACATTAGTCGAAAGAGATGACAATCGCTTTGAATTTCAATTTTTGATTGCTTCGATGTACTACCTCACAACCATTACTGCATTCTCCCACAATCATTACAAACTTCCATTTATTCAATACCGATATAAAAACTTATATCAAAGTCAGTAATTAAATTACTACACGAAAAATCATTCGCAACTTTTTTCTTTTCATTGGTGCTATTACAGACCTAATGATAAGCCCTGCTTGGGGGTCTTCAACGGATAAACCCAAATCAAATTTTCTAATAGTATACTTGTATCTCGGATTTTAGTCTGATGCTATTTTGGGCCGGCAAGAGTGACTTTAAGATGATATTCAAAAACTTGCATATCGGAAAATTGTCTGCCAGGAATTTCAACCGATCCTCCGGGATCTCCACCCATCCTGCCCCTACCGGGTAATCCACCGACAGGTGACTCTCCTCCTTCGAAATCATCCGGCGGACCACCCCTAAAATCACGGGCAAATTCCATCTTACCAGTCTTGAAAGTAACTCCGATCACCGCGCTTGGTTGCGGTGGTTTAATTCCCAGGTGCGAGCTCATTAACTCAAAAGGAATCTGGAGTTCATAAACAAACTGCCGTTGCGCCTGACCAAGAGCCACCTTCAGACCATAAGGATTCATTAGCGGTACTATTTGCATTTCACCTTTTCCTGGTCCTAAAAGCACCAACTCGGTCTGGGTATCTCTAAACATCCGAAATCTATTCTGCTCGTCATCCGAGCGATCCATTCTTCCAGAGCCTCTTTCCCAACCTCCCTCAAAGGGCATCCCTTCTATTGCTGTCGGAAATTTGATGCCAAACTGTTTTCCTCTAGCTGCTTTGATATGCAAAGCAATAATTAATCCGCCCCTCATGATCTGCCGAACAGTAGCTCGATCGGAGGTCGTCAAACATAAATACAAATTATCCGAGTCATTGGATATGCCAAAAATAGCGCCTGATTTTTCATCACGTATTAACCGTGATTGCCAATCAGAAAATACACCGTCAATCTGAATCTGATTCTCATTCCAGACACTATTTACTGCTGTTTCCTGACATTGAACAAATAGTACTGCAATTACTGCCAAAAATGGTATTCTTAATATCGACTTCATAAAGCATTCCTTCATTTTTTTTCCGAGTCTAAATAATAAAAGTTGATCCATCTGCAAACTGGACTAATTGCTTTTTTGACAATACGTTGGCTAAAAGGTTAACTTACCTCGAAAAGGTAAAATTTCTCAAACCAGATTTTTTACCTAATAACAATTACTATTAGAAAGTAGCGTAACTATTTTAAAGGCCAAAGATCTGCTGCTTAACAAGCACAAATATAATTTTTATCAGATTGTCTAATTCTAAAAAATCTTTAATAACTTACTTGCCATAATAACGATTGCTGCGGCGAGGACTAGGCAGATGATCCTTTCACCACCCTTGACCTGGACTTTGGCACCCCACCAGGCACCAATTGCATTCCCGAGCGAAAGGGTAATACCAAAACCCCAGTGAATATTGCCGGTGACGATGAAAATAATCAGTGACGGAATCATATAGATCATCACGATAAATACCTTGTGCATGTTCACATAAACGAGACTGATCCGCAGCAGATGATACAATGCCGCCATCAGTAAGAAGCCCACACC
>CAZJIU010000038.1:0-20395 GCA_964546145.1 uncultured bacterium | reverse complement strand
TCCCTTCCCGCTTGTGCGGGAGACAGCACCCCCGGATTATCACTTGTTAAAAATCAACTGAATTTAATTATTTACGAAGCCGGATGCAAATCACAAATTGTTGCGGGAATGCCTGGGAGTCGAACCCAGCTCCCGCCTTCTGGCGGGACAGCGATTTTGAAGACCGTGGTACCCACCGGGGATACATTCATTCCCATTAATCTTTTTTAATGATAATGTAATTGACATTGTGCAAGGCTTTCAGGCGTTCTCCAATTTCTTTCGCCTCATCCTGGGTAGGATAATTTCCAATTCTTACCGACAATAGCTGCCGGTTAGAGACTCTTATTTTTTCAATGTAGGAATCGTAACCCAGAGATTGAAGACGATTTTTGAGCACCAGTGCATTTTGAGGATTGGCAAAAGCACCGACCTGCAGGGTAAATAGTTCACGCGGTAATGCTTTAGGTGAGGGGATTGATGGCGGAGAAGTCTTCTCTGAACGGTGTGATCTAGCAGTAGCTTTATCTTCGGTAACCAGGCTCGGAGTAACTTGATAATCGGCAAACTGCAGGTTCATTTGAGGATAACGTTTGAGATAATACTCATAATAATAGTCAACTGAGTCTTTTTTATTCGTGATACTAAAACTACAAAGCAGCATCAAGACACATTGAGCAATATTATCACTATCCGGATATTTTCGAATCAACTGCTTCGAATAGTTAATCGTTTTACTGTAAAGACCTTTGGAATATAAATATTCAATAATTTTGGTTAGTGCATCATCCGCATAATCACTATTTGGATATTGACTAAGTATATCTTTATAAATCAGGAGCGCCTTATCGGCATCCTGTTCAACGAGTGCCGATAAATATTGAACGCCAGGATTGTTCGGATATTTCTGCATTAGCTGCGGAATTGCCGACCGAACGGGATCCAATTCATCACGATTGATATAATTAAAGTAAACTGCCAAATTCTGCCCATTTAAAGGAAGAAATCCGATCAGTATAACAATTATCAAAAAAAATTTATTCATGATTGAATCAAAAAGGAATCAGCTGTACCGCAAACCGGACAAATCCATAAAATCTCATTTGCCGTATGACCGCAGTGAGTGCAACTAACTTGCTCAACGACATCAAATTTATAGAGAATTTCATTCAAGATATCACTAATCTCCCGCTCCCGTTTGAGCGCCACCATTATTTTACAATAAGCAATTTTCGCAATAGTTGAGTTAGGATTGGCATCCATAAGTTCTTCTACCAGTTCCTCGGCTTTATCCATATCACCTTTACGTTCGTAAAAATTGACTAATGCCGTAATGGTCCGCACATCACCCGGTTTATGTTTAAGAATAGCCAGATAAAAATCCTCGATTTTATTAAAATTTCCCAGGTTGAATAAAATTTTCTGCAGCGGATTGAAGACCATCCAGGCTTTATCCGGAGCTACTTCAGAAAATTTTACCCACCAATCAACTGCTTCGGCTTCACGGTGATTTTTCACATAGGACTCGGCATAATAGTAATAGGGTGCTTCGCAGGTGGGATCAATCTTAATCGCTTTGCGGAAAATCAACCGCGCATTATGATAATCGCCACTTTCAAATAAATCCAAGCCCTCCTGCACCTTATAAATTGCCAGCAGCCGCTTATTAGTTTCCCGACGATGATGGAGTAACTTTTCGAGATATTCAGTCGCTTTCGCCCATTTCTTTAAATCCCGGTAGAGCAGCCAGGTTTTCTCCAAAGCCCATAGATTCTTTTTATCAAAATCCAGAATATTCAGAGCCACCGAAAGGGCAATTCCTTTCTCGTTCATTTGAATGTAATCTTCGACGAGATTACACATGACATCCAATCTTTGATTTTTACTGATATCCTGGCGATACAACAAATTCTGATGGATTTTTGCCGCGGCTTTCAATTTACCGGTATCCCGCTGTAAATTGCCAAGTTTAATATACGCATCAATATGACTTGTATCCTTATCGATGATTGCCCGCAGCTCTTTAATTGCTAGTTCATATTCATGATGTAGCATATGATTGAGAGCCTGCGAATACAGTAATAAAGATTTTGGAACAACGGGTACTTTTCTGCGACTAATGATCAAGATAATCACCGTAATTGCCAATATTAATAAAATAATCAGTAAGATAAATTCATTCGCAGTCATAAAATCCACCTTTGATTGTATGCGGTTACTTATTCAGTCTCAGACATTTCTTCTAAATCCCGATTACGTAGCAAATCCAACTCTTTTTTTAACTTTTTATATTCATTGTTTAAAATCCGCAATCGGTTTTTATGTTCCAGAACCTGAACGCCGGCAATCAAATAACCTAATAAAAAGCCCACTACGATTGTAATTATTAGAACGATGATCATCTCGGTTGATACCGAATACGCGTTGCTAAAAAATTTCAAAGTTATCTTTTGCCCGACATTTTGAATGACAAATACCAACAGCAAAAGTACCAAAAGAATCATGACCAGTAATTTTAAATATTTCATATACTCCTCCCCTATTACTAATGAATTATGCCAAATAAGCTGACGCCGGCTGCGTCAATTATTTCAACATTGACAAAATCTCCGATTTGAGCACTTCCAGCTTTAATCACTACTTGTTTATTAGAGTCGGTTCGACCGATCACCTCTTGTTTATTCTTTTTACTCAAGCCATCGATCAACACCAGTTGTCGGCTGCCGATTAAGGCTTGATTACGGATTAATGTGTGCTCCTTTTGTTTCATGATAACCTGGTTTAATCGCTCCGCTTTCTCATCGTTTGTGACATCATTTTTCATTTTTGCTGCCTTCGTACCTGGCCGCACGGAATACTTGAACATAAAAGCGTTATCAAATATTACTCGATCCATAATATAAAGAGTTTGATTGAAATCTTCATCTGTTTCACCTGGAAATCCAACAATAATATCCGTAGAAATAGCACAATCTGGCAAATATTTTCTGATTTTTTGAACTAAATCGAGATATTTCTCCGGAGCGTAGCCACGATTCATCCGACGCAGAACATCAGCTGATCCGGCTTGCAGCGGCAAATGAATATGGTGACAGATGTTTTCAGATTCACTCATTACCAGGAGCATCTGATCATCAACGTCTTCCGGATGGGGAGAAGTAAATCGGATGCGTTTTACTCCTTTGATATCAGCTACTGCTTTTAACAGTTCCGGAAAGCGAAATTCATGATATTGGTAGGAATTGACATTTTGGCCCAGTAAAGTGATTTCCTGAAATCCCGCAGATACTGCCTGCCGGATCTCGTTAATAATACTATCAACCGGGCGGCTTCTTTCTCTCCCACGAACATATGGCACAATACAAAAAGAACAAAATTTATTACAGCCGCGCATAATCGAGACCCAGGCATTTACCTGAGTTTGCCGAAACGGCAACAAATCTTGATAGGTCTCTTCTCGTGAAAGACGAACGTCTATCTGAGGTAATTGATTTTTTTTCAAGATGTCAGGTAATTGGCGATAGGTATCGGGTCCCAGGACCAGGTCAATAAACTGTTTTTCCTTAATTAGATTACCTCTATCCCGTTGCGCCACGCAACCGATCAATCCTAATATCAGCTCGGGATTTTGCTCTTTATAATGTTTGAATTGAGCTAGGCGTGCTAAAGCCCGCTGTTCGGCATTCTGGCGAACACTGCAGGTATTGACCAAAATAATGTCAGCTTCGGCAGAACTATCGGTTAATCGATAGTTCTGCCGATTTAAAAGTCCAGCAACTAATTCAGAATCAGCGACATTCATCTGGCAACCGTAAGTTTCGATATAATATTTTTTTACAACCATTGCTGCCGAAAATTACACAAATTCAGCTAAAATCTAAAGCTGATTCAAAAGGGATTAAGTTGTAATTTGGTTAATCTATCGGATATAACCGGTAAAGTAATAATCCAGAGGATTTTTATTGATGCCAAATTGGCGAACTTCATAATGGAGATGAGAACCTTTAGCTCGACCCGTGGAACCTACCTCGGCAACCTTTTGACCACGCTTAACTACATCACCAGGTTTGATAATTATTTTTGATAGATGAGCGTAATAAGTCGTATAACCATAGCCGTGATCAACAATGACTATTTTCCCGTAAGTACTACTCGTATTCGTGCTGCGGATAACACCATCAGCGGTAGCATAGACTGGTGTTCCAATCGGCGCTGAAATATCAATGCCATAATGGAATTGACGCAAACCCGAAAAGGGATCCTTGCGATATCCATAACCATCGGAGATATAACCGGCATTTACGGGACGAATTGAAGGTGTGGATTTGATTTCCGGGGAACGATGGCGCATTGCATCGTAAATCTCTTCGTAGCTGATTCGTTCTAATTTGATTTCCCGGGTTAACCGATCCAGATCAGTAGTCAACTCCGTCACTTTAATATCTTTATCTGGTAGAAGTTGATCTAATTCATCACCTTCAAAATTGTATTTTCCTCCGATACCTAACTTGCGAATATCGCGATCAATAATCGGGAAATCGGCATAGGTTCGCAGTGCTTGATCTTTCTCAACGAGTACCTTGATCTCTGACTCCATCTGATTAATTCGGGTTTTCAGATCGTAGACAGTTCCGATCAATTTACTGTTGTTCCTTTTCAGTCGAGCGATTTTTGTCTGGTAAATCATTTCCGAAAAGAAATTGATGCTTAACATAATGGCAACACTTAGAGCAACGACAAATAAGAGCAGAAATCCTACCAATTGCCGGTAAGATAAACTCAAGGATTTATGAGACTTCCTTGAGTTCCAAACCAGAAAAACCTTGGATTTCTTACTCATCCTTTAACAGTAACGGTTTACTTTAATACCCCTTGATTCTCATCTGGAGGTCATTTTAATCAATTATAAATTTATTGTCAATGCTTTTTTTAGCCTAAAAAAGCTCTTAACAAAAGCGATCGTGAAGCATGCTTTAACTTACGTAAAGCCTTCTCCTTAATCTGTCTGACCCTCTCCCGAGTCAGATTCAGCAGGTTACCAATTTCTTCGAGAGTCATTGGCAATTCACGATCAATGCCAAAATATAACCGGATCACCATCGCCTCTCTTTCCTCTAGACTATTGAGAACCCGTTTAATTTCTTGATGAAAGGATTCCTGCGTTAATACCTTTCCCGGATCATTATCCTCTGGTCCGGACAGAATATCCTGAAGGGTGCTATTTTCACTCCCTCTCACAGGCGAATTGATACTCATTGTTCCTTCTTTAAACTGCCTGATCATATCCAAATCAATATTTTCTCTGACCAAAATTTCTTCAATTTCATCAGTCGTTGGTTCTCGTTCATATTCCTGTTCAAACTCGGAAGTGATTTTCGATATTTTGTTCAAATTACCAACGATATTCAGCGGCAATCGGACCAATCTTGAATATTCTGAAATCGACTGTAATATAGTTTGTCGAATCCACCAGACCGCATAAGAAATAAATTTAAAACCACGAGTTTCATCAAACCGCTGAGCCGCCTTGATTAGCCCAATATTGCCCTCATTAATGAGATCCTCCAACGATAGACCGAGATTCTGATACTTTTTCGCAACTGAGACAACAAAACGTAAATTGGCTCGGAGTAACTTATCAAGCGCCTGGGAATCTCCTTGCCTGACTTTTGTGGCTAATTCTATCTCCTCATCGGGAGTCAGAGGCTGCTCACTACTAATTTCTTCGAAATATTTACGTAGAATGTAATTACTGGAATAAGGAGGGTTATTTGGCGAACCACTCTTGTCCATTAGATTATGTTTTTAAAGAAAGGTTATTGTTCGGTCTCTTCTTTGGTGTCGGCCGGTTTTTGTTTCTTGACAGCACTTTCTTCCTGAATCTGCTTATACTGGGCTTCTTTTTCTTTCATTTTCTGTTCGAGATTTCCAATCGCGGTAATGCATGCCTTTACTTTTTCATCTTTCTCAAGATCTTTGGTCTTTTTATCTAAGATCATTTGGTAAACGGTGCCACCCAACTCGCTAAATTGTTTCTCGATATCTCTTTTAATCTGAAAGATATCCAGTTTTACCTTTCCTAATTTTGTGACCTCTTCCGCTTTGTCGGCTGCCTCACGAGTTAATTCACCGGCTTTATCAGCAGCTTTAGTTACAAACTCACCCAGACTCTTTTTTATATCGCCCCACAAATTTGCCATTTTTGCCTCCCAATTTTCATCCTTTGCAATATATCTCTAATAACAATCAGAATCAAGAGCTTAAAGGGAAATACGATTAACCCGTTCTACAATAAAAGTGGGCTGCTCCTATACGCAGCAGCCCATTTTCATCCATTTCGTCCAATTAATACATATCGCCGCCCGGAGGCATCGGAGGAGTCGCGGGCCTCGGTTCAGGAATTTCAGCTATAGTTGCTTCGGTGGTTAATAGCAGACCAGCAATACTGGCAGCATTTTCCAATGCAATCCGGACCACTTTCGTCGGATCAATAATCCCAGCTTGATAAAGATTGACAAACTCTTCCTTATAGGCATCAAAACCGAAATCATCTTTACCGTCTTTAACTTTCTGAACTACTATCGAAGGTTCGTGACCGGCATTTTTAACAATCTGGCGGATCGGCTCCTCAATCGCTCTTCTAACGATTTTGATCCCGACATTTTGATCGCCAGGTGCTGTGAGTTTTTCGATCTTTTTCAATACTCTGATCAGCGCGACACCACCACCAGGAACAATACCCTCTTCCACAGCAGCCCGAGTCGCATGCAGCGCATCCTCGACGCGCGCCTTTCTCTCTTTCATTTCGACTTCGGTTGCGGCTCCGACCTCAATGACAGCTACACCACCCGATAGTTTAGCCAGACGCTCCTGCAGTTTTTCCTTATCATAATCGGAAGTTGTCGTCTCAATTTGGGCTTTTATCTGTTTAATTCGCCCTTTAATATCTTCCGCTTTTCCACTACCTTCGACAATCGTAGTATTGTCTTTATCAATAGTAATCCGTTTGGCTTTTCCCAGGTAATTTAGCGTAGCATTTTCCAGTTTATAACCCTGTTCCTCAGAAACAACGATTCCGCCAGTCAGGACTGAAATATCTTCAAGCATTGCTTTTCGACGATCACCAAACCCAGGGGCTTTGACGGCAACTACCCGGAGAGTTCCTCTTAATTTATTAACAATCAGGGTCGCTAATGCTTCGCCTTCGATATCTTCTGTGATTATCAGGAGTGGACGACTTACTTGAGATATCTTTTCAAGAATCGGCAGCAAGTCTTTCATACCGCTGATTTTCTTATCATGAATCAGGATGTAAGGATCTTCAAGAACCGCTTCCATTGCCTCGGCATTCGTTACAAAATAGGGGGATATATACCCCCGATCAAATTGCATTCCTTCGACAAACTTTAAGCTGGTTTCGGCGGTCTTGGCCTCTTCAACTGTAATTACACCATCTTTACCCACTTTTTCCATTGCATCGGAAATCAGCTGCCCAATAAAAACATCATTATTAGCCGAGATGGAACCTACTTGAGCGATTTTCTCTTTACTCCCGGTAACCTCTTTGCTAATCTCTTTCAGCCCTTTGACAACTTCAGCAGCCGCCAGATCAATTCCTCTTTTAATATCCATTGGATCTGCACCAGCGGTAACATTCTTCAGTCCTTCCGAAATGATCGCCTGCGCCAGGACGGTAGCCGTAGTTGTACCATCTCCGGCAATATCCGAAGTCTTTGAAGCCACCTCCTTGACCATTTGCGCACCGATGTTCTCTAACCTATCTTCCAGTTCGATTTCTTTTGCAACCGTTACACCGTCTTTCGTAATTGTCGGAGAACCAAATTTTTTCTCAATGACGACATTTCTCCCCTTGGGCCCCAGGGTTACCTTCACTGCATTAGCTAATTTATCAACACCTTCCTTCAAGGCAGTTCTTGCTTTCAGATCATATTCAATTTGCTTTGCCATTATTGACTCCTTTCTTCACCTAGCTGATAATCGCCAGGATATCACTTTCTCTCATAATGAGATGTTCAACACTATCTATGATAATCTCGGTTCCCGAGTATTTACCATAGAGTACCTTATTACCAACTTTTACTTCCATGGCTACCTTAGTACCATTTTCACTGATTTTTCCCGGACCTACAGCAACAACAGTGCCTTCCTGAGGTTTTTCCTTTGCAGTGTCTGGAAGAATAATGCCACCTGCAGTGCGTTCTTCTGCCTCTGATGGTTTAATAACCACTCGATCTGCTAAGGGTTTAATTTTCATGTCCTATTTCTCCTTTCATTTTTTAGCACTCTTAAATTAAGTCTGCTAATATTACAAACTTTTTGCTCTCTAAGTCAACCACTTTTCCTTGCAAATATCTATTATTTTTATTTGGTGCAAACATCCAGAATTTTAAAAACAGCACTATTCTGACAAAGGATGTGCCATAATTTTAAAAAGTCATTTCGTCAGAATTTAAAGCTGTATGATTATTTTATCTGACATTTGTACAGTCTGATAAATGGGCTTTCCCCTTTTGTCCAATTGGGAGTAACCGGCATTTATTTTTGGGGAAAAATTCTAAAAAAGGCATATCAGATTAAAACTAATTTTTAAGTAACGGCTCTCCGCATCGAGAGAATAGTAATGTCATCAGATTGTTCTATTCCAGTCGAAAAATCGCTAACATCCTGAAAAACTTTCTGAACAATCGCCTTGATGGGTTGCGAATTTTGTCCGGTCAGGAGCTGCTCCAGGCGTTGGTCGGTATACATCACTCCATCAGCATTAAAAGCCTCGGTTACCCCATCGGTATACAGGAAAATCCCATTACCTGGCTGCAGCTCGATTCGCTTAACATCATAGGACATTTCCTCCATCACACCCAGGGCAATTCCGCCAGCCATTTCGAGCAGCTGAACTTTTCCATCAGCTTTCAGAATATAAGGCGGATTATGGCCGCCATTGGAGTATTCAAGTTCACCGGTCGTAGTATTAAAAATGCCATAGAAAATCGTAACGAACATTGAGGCGGTACTTTCGAGACAGAGCAGATCGTTGACATAAGCCAAACACTCGCTTGGCGGCAGACCTTTCATCGCAGTGGCTTTCAGCAGGGTACGACTAACTGCCATGAATATCGCCGCCGGAATACCTTTACCGGAAACATCGCCGATCACTAGCCCCAGGCGCTCTTTATCAATTAAGAAAAAGTCATAGAAATCGCCACCAACTTCCTTAGCAGGAGTCATGCCGGCATAAATATCAAAGTCGTTTCGCTCGGGAAAAGGCGGAAAAACTTTTGGCAGAATTGATTGCTGGATATTGCGAGCAACTACTAAATCTTGCTGAATTGCAACCAATTGATCATGTTCCTGCTGTGCCTGCCGTAAAATCTCCAGCTCGTGGATAGTCTTTTTGATTGTAGTTTCCAAGTCGATAAAATCAACCGGCTTGGTCACAAAATCGAAAGCACCCCGATTCATTGCAGTGCGAATATTATCCATGTCACCGTAAGCCGAGACAATCACGGTCTTCAACGCCGGATTTTTCAACTCATTCAGTTTAGCTAGCAGGGTTAGACCATCCATCTCTGGCATATTAATGTCACTGAGAATGATATTAATATCAGGAAACTCCAATAAACGGGATAGTGCCTCCAACCCATTAGCAGCAAAAACAAAGTCGTATTCACTATCGCGGATTTGTCTTCGGAAGCGCTGACGGATGAGCGATTCGAGATCCGGCTCGTCGTCAACGACCATTATTTTCTCAATCATCGGTGCTCCCTATTTTTTGGTAATTTAAAATTTCGACTTTTAACTCCTCGAAATCAATCGGTTTGGTTAAGTAACGGTCGGCGCCGTATTGAAGCGCCTTTTTATATTTTTCCTCATCGTCATAAGCGGTGACCATAAAAACTGTCAGGTGCGCATATTGCTCTTTCAGAATCCGGAGCAGTTCCAAACCGTTCATGCCTGGCATATTAATGTCAGACAGAATTAGGACGATGTCAGCCGCTTTAGCCGAATTCAGGTATTCCAGGGCACTTTCAGCCGAAAAGTAAAAATTACATTCGATTTGACCATCGCGGATTTCCCGGCGGAAACGCTGCTTGAATAATGGCTCGATGTCCGTCTCGTCATCCACAACCATTATTTTCATAATGCAATACCTCTGCTATGCAAGATTTTTAGGAACTGTAATACAAAATTCGGCATACTCACCAACCTCAGAAGTGACTTTCAGATCACCTTTATGTTCCTGGACGACGATGTCGTAACTCATTGAAAGACCAAGACCGGTCCCCTTGCCGGTCGGCTTGGTCGTAAAGAAGGGATTAAAGACTTTATCAATTATATCCTGTGGTATCCCCTTGCCGTTGTCACGAATTACGACTTCGATTTTGTCGCCCAGATTTTTAGTGGTGATAGTGACAACCGGGGCAAATTTATCACCACGCTCCTTCTTCTTTTCATGCACCGAATAGCAGGCATTATTAATGATATTCAGAAAAACGCGGCTAAGGTTCTGCGGTACTACATTGATTGGTTCCAGGGTCGTGTCATAATTAGTTTCGAGCTTAACATTGAAAGTTGAATCCTGCGCCCGGAAACCGTGATAAGCAAGATTCAGATATTCTTGCACGATATTGTTGATGTCCGTCTTCTGCATTTCACCCGGTTTGCCGCGCGAGTGAAGCAGCATTCCCTTGACAATACTGTCGGCGCGTTTGCCGTGTTCGTTGATCTTGCGGACATTGTGTTCCAGGTCGGTGAGAATTTCGTGGAAATAATCCATGGCTTTCGGATCGAATTTATCCTGGAAGTGATCGATTTCTTCGGTTAGTTCCTTGGTCAGATCAATTGAAAGTTCCGAAAAATTATTGACGAAATTGAGGGGATTCTTGATTTCATGGGCGATACCGGCGGTTAGCTGACCGAGGGAAGCCATCTTTTCGGATTGTACTAACTGTGCCTGAGCCTCCTTCAGCTCTTTATTAGCCCGGTTAATTGCCTCATAGGCAAAGGCATTGTCCAGGGCAATTGAAGTGTAAGTTGCTAAGTTTTGTAAAATGTCGAAGTGATACTGGTTATAGGCATCTTTCTTATAACTTTGCACCGAGATAACGCCGATTAGCCGCTGCTCGACAATCAGCGGCAGATAAATCAGCGACGAGATTGTTTCGCCAGTAGTTGTACGAGCCTCAAAGGTCACATATTTCGACGATTCACTTTCGACGTTGTTCATAAAGATCGGCTCGCGATGTTCGGCACACCAGACGCCGAGTTTATTTTTATCGCTCATCAGCTGGATGTAAAGCGGCAGGCGTTCGCCTTTGCGGATCGCCAAACGACATTCCAATTGCTGTTCCCTTTCGTTGTAGGTCATAATCAGGAAAGTGGTGGCGTCCAGCAAAGCATTGACATTCTCATAAACGGTATTGAAAATCAATTCCAGATTGAGCGTAGAGGTGATTTTCTGTCCGATATCGCTCAGGATTTTAACGTTCTGGAAGGAAGCGTCCAGTTCCTTATTTTTCGCACTTAATTCGTGAGTGCGTAGTTTGACTTTTTCCTCAAGAGTGCGGCTGTAATCCTCAAGGGTTTCGTTGGCGTCTTTGAGTTTGCCGATCGTTTCGCGCAGAGCCGCTTGCATGGCAATAAAGGACTGGTTGAGCCTGCCAATCTCATCCCGGCTTTCGATTTTTGGTAACTCAATATCGAAATTACCAGCCGCTAGATCTTTAGAGGCTTCGTCTAACCGGCGGAGTGGTTTGGTAATTGAATTGGAAATTGCCGCTATTATAAATCCGATGAAAATCAAACCACCCAGACCGAGTATCAGCATTACCATCGTTAAATAGCGCACATCGCCAAGCAATTCATCCAGCGGGTATACAATGCCAACCGACCAGCCATTCATTGAAATCGGGGCATAGGAAATCCAGCTGGATTTGCCCCCCTTCAGGCTTTTATAATCAGGTTTTTTAAAACCTGTTTTACCCTGAATCTGTTCCCGACCGATCTCGCGCAGCGATGGGTAACCACGCTCTTCGGCAATACTGAAAATAGTCTCATTCATAATGATGTCTGAAATTGGATGAGTCACAAACTGCCCAGTGGTGGTAATTGTATAGCCATAACCGGTTTCAAAAACTTTAATCGAGTTGACAATTTGTCGTAACCAATCCAGTGAGACATCGGCGGTAATAATTCCGATAAATTGATGTTGACCATTGATCATTTTATAAATTGGTACCGAGAAAGTTGACATGATAATATTTCCGCCGCCTTCATCATAATACGGTTCACTCCAGTGCGCTTTATTAAGCTCTTTCGGGATAAGATACCAGTCATAATTGAAATAATTATATTCATCGCCCAGCCAGGTAAATTTGACTTCCTCCCCTGACTTGTAGTAATAAGGCGCAAAAAAACGTTGGGTTTTAACAAAAGCATACGGTTCAAAGGCAATCGTCATACCGTAGATTTCCGGATTATTTGCGACTAACAAACGCAGGACACTCATTAATCGCTCCGGCGTATATTGACCATGCTCGACCAAAAGAGCTACCGCGCGGGGCAATTTTTCAACCGAAGCCAGAACCACTTCAACCCGATTGACAATACTCTGGTTCAGATTATGAGCACTCTCATCGATATTTTTCATCAGCATTCTTTTTGAATACTGGTAATTGACAATAAAAATTACGGCTAACACAATTGCGATGCTGGAAAATATATAAAGAATCAGTTTAAAGGTTAATCCACGACGACTTTTTTGCTTCATAGTCATCACTCCTACTTTGTACCCTTTTGATCTGTCTGACGATCCCGGTTTCCACAAAACTGATGAAAATCAGGAGTAGCTTTGATCGAACCATTTTCCTGCAATTTCTCACTCACAAAAAGATAATCTTTTTCAGTCAATGTTGGAAAAGCAGCTTTAATACCTTCCGGAAAAATCAAGTCCTTCATCCGATTCAGCATCCAACGCTGGTGCACTCGACTGGCTGGCAACTTGGCGTCTTTCATATATTTTAAAACAATTTCGATAGCTTCATCCGGGTGCTCAAACGCCCCAATCCAGCCCTCATAAGAAGCCTGAACAAACTCTGCACATAGTTGGGGGTCTTGAGCGTAAGTCCGCTCCAGGCAATATAATCCTTCTTCAGGAAAGTTCAGACCATAATCGAAGAAGAAAAAGGTGCTCAGCTCGTCCGGATTGAGTCCTGAATTCAGGATTGTATGGTATTCGTTGTACCACATCGCCGAAGTCACATCAATGGCATCCGACAAAAACAGATTGATTGAACCACCTTGTGGTATGATCCGCACTTTCAAGTTATATTTTTCAAAAAATGCCATCGGCTGAATCTCAAAATCGCCGCCCCAAATGCCAACTTTTTTACCGTCCATGTCCTCCGGTTTTTCAATACCGCTGGATTTTTTAGCCACCAGCATCAAAGCGGAGCGATTAATAACCTGCGCCAGGTGCACCACCGGAATACCTTTATCTCGTAATTGGATCGCATTGGTCAGCCAGAGCGAAGCAAAATCAACCTCACCCTGCTCGACTAATTCGGAAGCCGGATTATATGGTCCTCCGGTCAGAATTGTCAGATCAATCCCATGGGCACGGTAAATCCCCTTTTCATAGGCGTAATAATAACCGGCAAACTGCGCCTGGGGCGACCAGTGCGGAATGAAAGTCGCTTGCTTCAGATTGTCCTGCGCAATTAGGGAAACAATGCTTAGCAAAGTTATTGAAATTAATTTCAGCCCGAATTTATTCAGCATAACTCAACTCATGTTTGGTTGTTAATTAGAATCCCGATCTGATGGTTATGGTAAGTAAATTGTAATCTTATAAATCTCACGGAATCAAATATACTAACCTGACATTATTTTAAAAATGGAAAAGATGCTATAACCACTTATCAAGCCATATAGTCAAGTTAAAATCCAGGCTTTTTTAGGATTCGGTTGTTGGCAGCATAGCTTTCATCATCAGAATTCGGAGCTGGTAGAATCTCTGTAAAATCCTCTCCGTAGTGGTAAAAAGCGTATGTTACCTTAGCCAATGGAATTCTGAGTAATATTACCCATCGGGATCATCAAATATTATTTTAATCCGAGCTAATTATTGCCTAGTAAAAATCAGAAGAGTAATATATTCTACAACATCTTTAAAAAACAAAGGTTCACTCACAAAACACCACCAGACTCTAATCGTGATTTTTGTGTCAACCTGTATAGAATTATGACGATAATGGTAAAAATCTGTTACCTATTTTGTTTTTATATACGGAAAACCTTATTATATTCTTAACGATATTTATGTATCATACCGATAAAATTAAATTTACATACCATAGAATATCGTATTTGACCAGGCAATTTCCAACCATTCCAATTGTACTTTTAAGTATCTGTCCGGTATTATCATTTTATCGACAGGCACTCCGGGGGGAAGCTGCAGGGGCAATTTCCGGGCAAGGTAAGGCTGAAAATAAATGACGGTGAGGGATCCTTATATGGATTTGATTCACAATCCTCAACAAAAGTCTAAATAGCTATGTACTTTTTATAAACATTTTATAAGGAGATCGATTATGAAACAATTAAATCTGAAATGGATTGCACTGATTGTTTGTGTCATATTTACATTCAGTGTCGCCGCAGCGCGGCAATCAACAACCATGTTTCATGGAAACCGAATTATCCAAAACAGTATTGTTGTTGTCACTGAAAAGTCTGGTTTGGCGAAAAGCACGACCAATTCCATGAAAACCCTTGCCTCTCAGATTGCCGCTGAAGTGAAGCCGGCTATTCCGCAGCGCGGAGTGGAGGAGTGGATTGTATCTGGTGATCTGGAAACTGCTCTAAAACATCTGAATGCCATCCCCGGTGTCAAGGCTTTTCCGAATTATGTCTATGAAGTGGAACCGACAGGTAAAATCATCAAATCTGAAGATGGTGTTCCTGCCGATCCCTATTTCGCCTACCAATGGGCACTGCACAATACCGGTGCTGCTGAAGATAGCCTGGAATCACTGTTCGGCTATTCAGAGTTGGAAAGTTCTGTGGCAGGCGCCGATATTGACATGATCCGCGCCTGGCAGGCGATGGAAGACAAAACCATCGAAACAGTTCTGGTAGTCGTGTTTGATTCCGGGATTGATTATAACCACCCCGATCTGCAGGGTAAGATTTGGACCAATCCGGGAGAAATTCCCAATAATGGAATCGATGATGATGGTAACGGATTTGTCGATGACTATTATGGCTATGATGCAGCAAATAATAATCCTGATCCGATGGATGTCGATGGGCACGGAACCGGAGTTGCCGGAATAATTGGCGCTACGATAGATACAATTGGCATGTCCGGGATTGCGCCAAATGTGAAAATGGTTGCAGTAAAAGCCTCTCAAGCCGGTCATTTTTATACGATCGGAATATTGCGCGGATTGTATTATGTCAGTGTACTTCAGGATCAATTGATTGAAGCCGGTTCATCCACCCGAATTGTAGCTATCAATCATAGTTGGAGCGGATTACATCCTTTGGATGAATACACTCTGAGGGAGGGAGAAGTTACCAGAGACTATGCCCTGGAGCAAGCCGAAATGGGGATTGCCTGGCTGTGCTCCGCCGGGAATGATTTTATTAACCTGGATGACCAGCTCTTTTATCGATATCCCTCAACCTTGCAGGTACCGAATATGATGACGATTGGTGCCACTGATTATATGGAAAATATAGTCAATACCTGGTGGGGCTCGAGTCACGGCATGGCATCCGTGGATCTCGGCGCTCCGGGATTGCAGGTGCTCTCCACCGCTCCCGGTGGCGACTATCAGGAATTTGGCGGAACCAGTGGTGCCACTCCGCATGCGGTTGGCGTTTTTGCCGCGGCGAAGGGGCTCTATCCAGATGAATCCTACAATGATCTCTTCATTCGTTTGATGGCGGGTGCAGACCGTAAAACCAGCTATACAGGTTACTGGATGACCGAAGGGCGCCTGAATGCCCTGAACAGCATTCAGCCGGCTAGCATGGGGACTGCTGTTCGATTCAATGTGAATAAATTGTATCTGCTCTGTACACCGGAAGATGGCGAAGCCATCGGTAATGTCGGCTTTGTCAATGGCACGAGTTCGCCGGTTTCCGTATCCACCGTTACTCTAACCTATACCGATGGTGCAACGGAGAGCCGGACACTCGACATTAGCGGAAAAGATCTCAGTGTCGAATCCAATGGTGCCTTTGGTGTGGCCGTCAATATTCCGGTGGCTGAAATTATCGCCGGTGATGATGGTTATTCCCGCAGTGGGACAATCGAATTTGCCGGTGTCGGTTCGGTTCCATTTGAAGTCCGGCTTAAACAGTACCCCAGTATTTCAGTCAGCCCGGAATTTAGCGAGCTGCCACCGGTCGCCTGGGGCGAATCGGTGAATTCGGAATTCACCATCAGCAATTCCGGAGATGTTGATCTGGAATTTGTACTAAGTCCTAGCATCCATTTCTACAACCGTGAACTGGAGTTATTTCTATTATTGCAGGATGAGGCGCCAGTCAATCTGCCAATACAATCGAAACCACCCCAGGATTTTGAAAAAGTGGTGGAACTGAATCATCAAAATCTGTTGGAGGCGTTGAAGAGTTCCGAACGTCCGGTCTTTACTGTTGATGCGGCAGAATCATCTGATCCCTATACGGTAATCTGGAGCGATTCCCTGAATAATACCGCAGCAGTGGCGCAAGATTGGAAAATAGTTGATTTCGGACCGGGCGCTGTCTGGGAGCTATATGACGTTGACCCATCGGGCACAGTGGATAATGTTTTTCTGGCTGGTGATTTTACCAATGGCTACCAGAATAATACTTTCACTGTGGCAGCAAGTCCCTATTTCAATTTTCGCTCTATTATCGAATCAACGAAGAAAATTCCGGTTTTTCTGCAGTTTGACTATGCGACCGAGTTGGAAGAAGATTTTGACCTTTTTTACATCAGTATGTGGTCGGAATCCGGAAAAATCGGCACAATTGCTTCAACCAGTCGAGATCTTTGTAGTAAGACAGACAGCGTGCAGACAGCGGTCATCGAGCTTACATCCTGGTTGAGAGATCTGGTTTTGGCTGATTCGGTAACGTTCTCGTTTTATACCATTACTGATGAGAGTAACAGTGCCGGTTTTGGCGCCCTGTTTGATAATGTTTCCCTGTGGCTGGGTGAATCGCCCCTGGTTTACGAAGATGCTTCCGGCAATGGTGTTCTGGATGGCATCATACCTCCGGAACAGGATTTCACCGTTTCGATGAAACTCAATACGGCTGCTTTTCCGGAAGGAGAGATTGATGTTATTTCATTAATTCGTAACAATGATCCCCTGAGTTATTCTGCTTATTCTACTTTAGTGGTTAAAACTGAATACGGACATATTACGGTGAATCCACAATACTGCTTTGCAGACAATCTGTATCGCGGGGAAACAGTGAAAAGCTCCTTTTCGATTACTAATGACGGTCTGGTGGATATCAAATACCTGAGCCTACCGATTATTCAATATCAACCGCCCGAACCAGTCGTGATAATGGATAATGACGTACTTCTGGTCCGAAGTCAGCAAAAACCGAAACCTGAAATCGATTACCGGACTCGTTCCGCAACATTTCAATCACGCCTTTCCCAATCCGCCAAACTACCAGTGCTTCAATCCTTCGATAAAAAAGCGGAATCAGCGATATTCAAGATGGAAAATAAAGTGACAGCTGCGGAACCTTTTTCGTGGATGGAAACATTTGATGAATCACTGGAATTTCCATCAGGCTGGACGACGAAGGATTATACCTATGGATTTGGCGGCAATTGGAAAGTCGATTCGTTACAAACTAATTCCACCACGACTACCAATGTGGCGGTATTTGGCAATTTACAGACGTTAAAGTATTACAATGAGTCCGACTGTGCACTCTTTTCACCCTGGATATCTATTCCAGATGATGATACGATGCGCACGATGCTGGAATTCGACTACAGTACCATACTGGAATTGTATTACGACCAGTTTGATATATATGTCGTCTGGCGTGAACCGGGTGATGAAAATGAGGACAACTGGTGGGAACGACCGATCGCCACGAATGATCCGGATTGGAGCGATTGGAGAGGTATACCTCTGCTGGTAACCGATAGTGAGCTGCATACTTTTTCAGTGCGGCTGCCATTAAGAGTCCGCGGCAAGGAGCTGATGTTGGTTTTTATTATTAATACGGATGAATCTGTCAACAGCGGATACGCGCTATTTGATAATGTCATGCTCTATCAAGAACCGCGCAATTTTTATATCACCAACCTGTGGGGTCCGCTGCCGAAGGATGAAACGGTGAACATTGATATGGCAGTAAAAAACACCAGTATCCTAGTACCCGGTGATTATTCGATTTATTCAATAATTCTGTACGGTTACCGTTATGATTCTCTTTATAATGATACCTTTGATCGTTATGGGAAAATTTGTCTGGGAAAGAATCTGACGAAATTTGAGATTCTTAACCATGAACCGGTTCTTCAGGCGGATACGCTGTTTGCAGTCAGCGGTGAAGTCATCGGACTCAGAAAAATCTTAAAAAGTATTGTCCTGAATGACTCCGATATAGATGATTCGTTAAGAGTGGTTAGCCTAAGTGACCCGGTGTATGGAGAATTCAAAGACCTACTTGGACTTGGCAGTATGATGGAAAATATGCTTGGGTATGCTTATGTAGCGCCGCTCTTACCCGAAACTCAGGAAGCGCTGCAAGACCAGTTCCGCTACTGGAGTACCGACCTCTGGTCGCTCGTGAGCGCACCGGTCACTGTAAATATCCTGCAGAAGCCTCAGTTTATTAGAGCTGCCCAGCACGTCTTTCCACTCAATGAAGATGAATCATTAACCATTGATATGATGCGGCTGGCAGCCGGTTTATCGACTGATGGAATTCAGCTCACCTGGAAATCAAAGCCAACTGTCGGTTTAGCACTGGTCGCTGGAACATCGCTCATCACGATAACTCCAGCAGCTGATTTCTTTGGGACTACATCGGCAGAGCTGTATCTGAAAAAGAACACCTCGATAATTGACTCGACCTTGGTTCAGTTTGTTGTCAGTTCCGTCAATGATCTGCCGATGGCGGCGATGAGTTGGAGTATCCATGCCAATCAAGTCAGTCTTACGGACGAGTCGAATGATGACCGGGATAAAGACGGTGGAATCGTTGCCTGGCACTGGAACTTTGGTGATAATTTGACTTCTGAAGAACAGAATCCGGTCCATACCTATGCCGATTCCGGTTATTACCAGATTACTCTGACGGTTTCGGACAATGCCGGGGCGCAGGCGAGTATTACGGAGACTGTCCATATTACGACAGCCGTCGGTTTGGCGGACGGAACTCCGGCAATACCGGAAGAATTCAGGATGCATCAGAATTTTCCGAATCCGTTTAATCCAGTCACCACAATCAATTATGATGTTCCAACCGAATCTCAAGTGCGGATTGACCTGTATGATCTGAGCGGGCGGCTGGTCAGCACCTTTGTGAATCGAAAACAACCAGCTGGTTATTACTCGATTAGCTGGGATGCCACCCGATACAGCTCCGGTGTTTATTTCTACCGGATTCAGGCTACTGATCCTGCCAATGGCGGAATAGGGATTTTTACAGCTGTTAAGAAATGCATTCTGATAAAGTAATCTGAGAGTCCGTTATAATCATAAAAAAGCCTGATTTAATCGATCAGGCTTTTTTATTGCGGCAATCTTCTCGATCAGAACGGTTAATCAATCTTTTTATTAATCTTAGCTGAATCGGTAAAATCTATTTTACCAAACTCCAATAACCTATGGTGCAATAGCTACCTTTTAATTTTTGAGCGATTTGGTAGAATAGAGATTCTATCCTGAAATTCATTCTCCATCTATCAATTACCCTATCAAATATTTTCTAAATGAGAATTCCTTTTCAGGCGCTCCCGGTTTCTGACCGATCCCGGAACATTATCCGATTGACTTTAAAAAATTATCTGCATAATATTGTTCTGTTATGAGATGCGAAAAAACATCAATTAATATTATCAGAGAGGAAAAGCTGAATATAAGGAATTATCCGAGCTGCTCATCAATATGTTATGTGTAATCAATATTTGCCTAAATGATATGTAGAAAATAATATGATAAAACCAGACTGGAATATTTTCAAAGCAAAGTTTAGTGAAAATCAACAAAATAATTTTGAATTGTTTTGTTATATACTATTTTGTAAAGAATTCAAAAAACGTTTTGGTATATTTCGTTACAAAAATCAATCAGCAATTGAAACTGATTCCATTGAAAGTGACGGAGATATTATTGGGTGGCAATCAAAATTCTAT
>CAZJIU010000037.1:12978-20753 GCA_964546145.1 uncultured bacterium | reverse complement strand
GGCGGCTGGTATTCAGGATTAGTCGGATCAAGCGGATTATCATCGGGATTCTCATTACTGACCGGAGTTTTGAATACATCACAACTGTTCAGCATGATGATAATCATACTAAACAGTATCAAACAAATTAGCCGTATAAAATTCCTTCTATTCATTTTCCCGATCAAAACCGATAAGAGAATTGAATCAAGCCGGATGCACCCGAAATTATCTCGACGTTCCTACTTATATTTTTAAAATTATGTCCGGAATCCCAGATATTATACAACCAGACCAGCCCCAGTGCACCCATAGAATAAAGGGTAATATTCCTGTTTTTTAAAGCAAGGGCGTAACTGTCATCCTTGATTTGTCTGGTTCGCTCAATCTCCGCTACGGTTGTAGCCTTGCGATAATTCACCAGGTCAACATTAAACTGATTCCAGCTCTGGCCGAATTCCGCATTGAAATAATAGGTGCTGTAAACCAGACCGGCCGTGATCCCGGCAATGATTACTCCCTTTCCATAAGTACCATAGTACATCTGTCCAGATCCGGGGATAAATGTCGACACTAAACGGGCTTTGCCTTTTGATTTCATCAGCAACTTTACGTCAAGATTTTGAACACTGGATTTAGACAGGTTGAAATCACTCTTATGGGTATAGAAGCCGCGCTTTTTAACCTTGATTTGATGAATCCCATAGGGAATTTTAAAATTCTTACCCAGTGAAATTGTCACTGGTTGATCGTCCACAAATACAGCTGCTCCCGCTGGCTGGATTGCAAATGCCAGCTCACCATTCAGTAGACTCAAATCTTTTGATATATTAACAACCGGTCTTGTAGCGGATATCTCCAAACTAAAAGAAACCGGCTGATAATTGACCTTGTGTAATTCAATATCATATTTGCCGAATCGTATCATTCCCGATTGATAGGGAGTCGTTGCTCTCTTTTTACCATTGAGATAAACATCTGCTGCCGGATTGGTATTGATATTAATTACCCCGCCGGGTTCCAGCTGGGCATCAATCCGGGACACCAGCTGCAATTCCCCGGCAATGCGCGAAGTATCGGGGAAAAATCCTTCTTTTAGAATAATTACCTCAAGGGGAGCTTCGGTTTGCTTAAAGGTATACTCCTTTGGGGTTTGCCCTACAACCCGACTACCGATCCGGACCGTTGCGCCAGACGGATTGGAGTAGATAATCAAAGAATAACTCTTCTCCTTCAGAACTAAATTTATCGTGCTTAGTTTCCGATCAATCAATTCGACTGTTTCCTCGGCAAACAGCTCGCCCTTTTCGACCTTGATCTTATGCTGACCGGTCGGCATCCCCTTAAATGTCGAGGGCGTCATTTTATTCAGGGGAGCACCATCGAAATAGATTACTCCACCCGCCGGTGTCGAATTCACGATTAAATCCGCCTGACCGGCAGAGACTGGCATAGGAGCAGAAGGTCCCGAAGGTTCCTGCCCGGCGAGTCTTTGAGCTACCTTCTTGGTGACATTAACCAAAAGCAATTCAATTGGTCCGGAATAGTCCTCGGCAACATTGTAATCAATACTGCCGGTCTTGACATCGATGATCCGGGCTTCAATGACAAACAGATTACCTACCTTGGAAATGCTGCCGCCAACCATTTTCTCGACCGCCAGCAGCTGCCCGACTTCAACCAGACATTCCGATTCAGTGCAGCCACTCTGCTGAAAGGATTGCTCCTTGAGGATGGCATTCATCATCTCCCGCTCAATGACATTGAATACCCCGGTGTTTTTCATCTCCAAGCGAATTCTGTCAGATATAATTGCCGCTTCTGTCTCACTTAGCCCGCGCGCAACAAATTCCATCAGGGCAATATTCTTCTTTGGCCTAATGGTCTCCAATAACTCTTCCTGGGATAGCTCACTGACAACCGCTGGCACTACCTGCGATAGCAGCATTTCGTACGGTCCGGTATAATCCTTGATTACACTTTTCAGCATCTCGCCGGTCTGAACATCAACCAGCTTCGCTTCGACAACCAGCTGCGATCCAACACGGGAGACGCTGCCCCCGACAATCTGTTTGACCGACAGTAATTTGCCTACCTCAACCATGCAGCCCGATTCGACGCAACCGGACTGCTGGAATCGCTGCTCACCCAGCAGCTTATCCATAAGGTTGCGCTCGATTATGGTGAATTTCCCGGTATTTTTCATTGCTATCCGAATGCGATCGGAAACTACCTGGGCTTCAACCTCGGTAACATTCCGGGCAGTAAAATTCAGCACCGCAATATTGCTCATCTGGGCCAAACTGTTCTGAACGAGGAGAACCACTCCCATTATGATCAACTTTGAAAAATTGATAAACTTTTTACTTAATTGTACTATCCTAATCACCGTGGTACATCCTGTCAAGTAGTAAAAAAGGCAACCCAGCTTACCTGCTAAAATAAGAGACTTTGAATAGCTAAGACACGTTTGTTTACCAAAATTTACTTTGCCTTATATTTAATAAATCACCGACCAAAAGGCAAGGTTTTTCAGGAGAAAGTCCGTTTCAGCAAATGCCGAATTCCTCTAATCAATAAAAACATTGCGCTCCGTCACAGAACTTCTTAATATTACCGGCAATTTGACTATGACAATCCCATGAAGAAAAATAAATTCAATTTATCTGTTGCACTACCTCAAATCCGGAAATGGAAAATTACACGATATTGATTTCGGCAACCCGGTCGGTAATAATTTACTACATTAAACTTACGTTCAGGACTTGCCGTAATCACGATTTGTGATAAATTAATAACAAGAAACTAATAGGGGGTAAACATGGTTAGCAATATTTTCAGGCTATTGTCAATTGGATTGATTGGAATTCTCGCTTTAACCTGTGGCTCAAAAAAGGAATCAACTGCTTTGACTGACGGGTTCGTTATCCGTTCGGGCGTCAACGTCAGTCACTGGTTATCCCAGAGTGATAAGCGCGGCGACACTCGCAGAAATTATATCACCAATGCCGACTTTGAGAACATTGCAGCAATGGGCTTCGATCATGTCAGATTGCCGGTTGATGAGGAGCAGCTCTGGGACTCAACCGGAAACAAGGAAGCCGCAGCTTTCGAACTGCTGCACAACGCCATTCAATGGGCAATTGCCGCAAAATTGCGCACTATCGTTGACCTGCATATCATCCGTGCTCATCACTTCATTGCCGATTCCAATCCTTTATGGACCAATCCTGCCGAACAGGAGAAACTGGTCAACCTATGGCTGCAGCTATCCGAAGAACTCGGTCAGTACCCCAACAATACGGTTGCTTACGAAATTCTAAATGAGGCTGTTGCCGACGATCCTGAGGATTGGAATAAGGTCCTCAACAAAGTAATATCCGAGCTTCGCAAAAAGGAGCCAGGCCGGGTGATTGTCATCGGCTCTAATCGCTGGCAGATTCCCTCTACCTTTCCCGATTTAAAAGTGCCCCAAAACGACCCAAACATCATCCTCAGTTTTCATTTCTACACGCCCATGGCGCTGACTCATCATCTGGCCCCCTGGGGTCCCGTTGCCGAATATACCGGACCGGTCAATTATCCCGGACTGATTGTGGATACAACTAATTATAAGCAACTCTCGGCTGCAACCGTTGAGGCAATGCGCAGTTACGCCAACGGCTACTTTGATCAGCAGATCCTCGAGCAGGAAATGCTTCCGGCAATCGAAATCGCAAGAAAATTAAAGTTGCCGCTGTGTTGCGGCGAATTCGGAGTCTATCCGACGATTCCCAATGAGATACGCCTGCGCTGGTATCGGGATATCTGCGAGATTTTCAAAAAGAACAAAATTGCCTACTGTCACTGGTGCTATAAAGGTGATTTTCCCATAGTTGACGAAAAAGGTTTGCCAGATCAAAATCTTGTCACTATTTTAACTGGCAAGTGAAGAAGATACTCATATCACTGGCAAATTAACGGTAAGTCTTTTGATCAATACCTGACTTCACTGACCTGATATGCAGGTGCTTAAAATTTTCCCGCTTCTCCATTTAGCATGTGTTTTTTCTTGAACAGATTTAAATTATAGCCACCAAAATAAAAGGAGAAGAATCAATGACAAAAGTAAGTGCTAATAATTCATTTTCCGCTTGCTTGACCGCCGTTGCCTCAATCGGATTGCTGACTCTCCTGTGCTTGCTCTACAGTTGTGCCAGCACCAAGCCAACCGTCACCGCCGCTCAATATCGCTTCACCTTAAATGATGAAGTTTACCGGATTCGGTCTATTACATCTTCTGACAATAGCCTATCATACAACGAGCTCCTCAGCGATAAATTTCTGGCGATAGACTTTGATCAGGACCGCATCATTGACCGGATAACAATCGGCAACATCGAGCTGGCTGAAGCCCAAAAAATTTACGATTATGGTTTGCTGATGCTCAGTCAGGAAAACAAGCTGCAGGAACGATCTCCCGAAAACCACAAATATGTATATGATGATCCCAATTTCTACATCGAAATCAAAACTTTTCGCCCAGCTGGCGCCAACCCCTTCAATGAATTTAAAATCACTCATAAGCAACCCGTGATTGCACCAACGATAACTGTCGCGCTTGACGGAGATGCCGACGGTAACCTGGATAAAATTCTCAAAGGGACAGAGACATTAGAAAAGCTCCAGGCCAAATATGCCGAGGCGATCGAAACCGGCCTCCGAAAAAACGGGTTGATTAAAGTCAATAGCGTGATTCTGGTCAAGGAAAAATAGAGCATCCCATCAGACACCAATAATCCAGACAACCAAGTCTGGTATTATCGGCTATATTGTGATAATCAATTACTTGCTGAAGTGGATAATATTTACACTTCTTTTATGGATTCCACTCGAACCGGTCATACTTATAACCTATCGGCAATCAATTATTTCTTTAAAGAATCAGTCAGGGTCACTCCGACATCATTTCAGATTCATTGAATTCATCATCGCGCATTGTAACGAATATTTCCAATCCAAATCTAATAATTTGCCTGAATATATGTGATCTGGTAAACATAAATCTGTCTGTAAGACTGCTCGAAAAATTTTCCATTATTATTAGTGACATAAATTTTTATATTACGAGCGTTTTGTGAGTTTTGTGATAGGAGTAAAAGCATGAAAAAGTTTTTCCAAAAGTTATTGTTCCCGGTTATCGGAACTGGTTCACTGATCTGGTTTCTCGTCCGGGTTATTCCCAAGCCCAGCCGGGCTACTTATCCCTGCATGCGGGTAGCGGCACCAATTGCTTCGTCATTTGTTATCTATATTATGACACTGCTTTCATCAATCCTGTTTTTCAAAAAAGCCAGGAAATATCTGTATGAATCCCGCTACGTCATGTTTGCAGTTGCCCTTTTTGTTGCCATAGCTCTGGGATTATTTTCCCATATGCAGAACAACAAAAAGCTGTACGCAGTTACCAAAACAACCCTCGAAGAACCCAACCAGCCGATGGGAACCGGTAAAGGTATTTACCCCGGTCGGGTGGTTTGGGTCTACAATCATGATGCGACCGACGAAACCTGCCAGAACAACCAGAACGACTATTGGTTTCAGGATGACAACGCTAATCAGTCCGTTATCAGTAATATGCTTTCCAAAGGACTCCAGAATATGACCGGCGAAACCAGCGATGCTGCTGCCTGGAATGCCATCTTCCATTACTACAACCAGAATCATGGCAAAGGTGATGTTGGCTATACCGCCGGAGAAAAGATCGTCATCAAAATCAACCTGAATGGGGAGGGCAACACCAACTCCGCTGCTAATATCAATACTTGCCCCCAACTTTGTTACGCAATTTTGGATCAACTGACCAACGCCGCCGGTGTAGCTCAGGCAGACATCGGCATTGGCGATCCCAGTCATATGAGTTACGGTGGCGGCTGGTGGCCCAAGCCATCAATGGAATATTATCTTGACAAATGCGAGACTGCCTTTCCGAATGTAAAATATTGGGGTAATGGTATGACAGCTACTCCACCAACGGCAGAAAACGTCATGTTTGCCGCCGATGGCTCAGTTAGTGATCCATTGCCTCAATGTTATATAGACGCCGCCTACATGATTAATATACCGGTCCTCAAAAAACATCATCGGGCTGGCATTTCGCTCTGCTGTAAAAATCACTTCGGTACAACTGCTCCCTATACCGATGGTGCCTGGCAGTGGCATCCCAGCCTGCCCTGTCCGGAAGCCGACGGCGAGGTGACCCAAGGTAACTATGGCGTTTATCGCTGCTTTGTTGATATTATGGGACACAAAGACCTGGGCGGGAAAACAATCCTCTACCTCGTAGACGGAATCTGGAGTTCGGTCAATTGGGGTCATCCACCAATCAAATGGCGCATGCCTCCCTTTAATAACGACTGGCCGTCTTCATTATTTCTCTCTCAGGACCCGGTGGCAATTGAGTCGGTGGGATTTGATTTCCTGTATTATGAATTCGATGAGAACCATCCAACCGAAGGCGGCGCTCCCAACGGCGACAAGGGACCTTATCCGCATTTTGCCGCAGTTGATGATTACCTGCATCAAGCTGCCGATTCCACAAATTGGCCCAGCGATATAATTTACGATCCAGAAAATGATGGTACTCCTCTACCCCGCAGTATGGGCGTTCATGAGCACTGGAACAATGCGGTGGATAAAAAGTATACCAAAAACTTAGGAACCGGCGATGGTATCGAACTGGTCAGCGTTTTTGTGACAAACGCTATTGCCCCGCAGGATGAGGAAATAGGCTCACTTGCCAATAATTTCAGTCTGAACCAGAATTACCCCAATCCTTTCAATGCTACTACCACAATCCAATTCAATCTGCCGGTTTCGGCTTATGTTTCATTGACAATCTATAATATTCGGGGACAGCAAATCCGGACTTTACTAGCAGACAATAAAACGAGTGGACAATATGTGCAAAGCTGGGATGGATTGACGGATAACGGAGGCTTAGCACCATCCGGTATTTATTTCTATAAACTCCAGGTCAAGAATAACGGTCGCTCCCTGGAAAAAGTCCAAAAGATGGTCCTGAACCGGTAACACAAGACTCCATCGTCTTGGAACAATAGTGTTATTGAATATGAAGAAATACATCTTACCGCTGCTGCTGGTAATAGGTATCATCTTTGCCTATCTCAGCTGCGATAACACAACCGAACCCAAAGAAACTCACGGTACAATTACCGGGAGTGTTCAAGATATTAGTCACAACGGTACATCTGTTCATCCAGCATATTTATTCTTGAATGACAGTCTCTTAACGACCACCGATGAAAACGGCGAATTTACCATTTCGGAGCTTGAAGAAGGTAGCTATCAAATAGTTTGCTCGGCGCTCAATTTCCTGGATACTACTGAACAGATTTCTGTCAAAGCCGGAAAAACTACCAGTCATACATTCTATCTCACACCCAACCTTGTCAGCGGTAGAGTATTTGGTGAATTCGAAGACATGACACTTTATAACGAGGTCCTCGCCGCTGATACGTCAAAACTCGGTTGGAGCGATCTAGAGGTTTATCAGGCAGGCACCGGTGCTACCTTGCAATCTAAAACCCTGGGCTATGAGGTCCCAGACAGAAAAGTCTGGCTGGGAGACAGCCTGTTAGCACTAGCCGATAACTGGGGTCAGTATTCGTTCAAGATTCAATACGGCACTTATCCAATTACTGCTACCTGCGAAGGTTACAACAGTATTGATACGGTAATCACCGTGATTCCAGATGAGCACCTCTACATCAATTTCTTTATGCGCCGGCAATAGC
>CAZJIU010000037.1:0-12878 GCA_964546145.1 uncultured bacterium | reverse complement strand
AAAAAACAGCTTGACAAAAATAATTTGACCTCGTATATTTTGACTGAACGGTCAGTAAAATAAGAATAAATGAGGAAAATATGACGCGCAAACCCAAAAAGGACGTCAAACAAAAAATCCTCGATACCGCCGAAATGCTCTTCGCCAAACACGGCTTTGACGCCACCGGCATCGAACTCATCGCCAAATCTGCTGGCATTACCAAATCGCTGATCTACTATTATTTTGATAGCAAGGATGAAATCCTCTCACAACTATTCCAGGATTTCATTACCGAATCCATCAAGATCAAGAAATATATTACTGACAACACTATAGCAGATAATTCGCAATACAATGTTGAGCAAATCCTTAAAGATCATACTCTGCCCTTTTTGATATCACACAAAGACATCATCAAAATCGCCTTCACCGAATCGGTTAAGGAAGCGCCCGTGACGCCACATATTAATATCTTTCAGTACTTTGACCAGAATTTCCAGGCCAATTTTGAACTTGTGGACCAATATAGTATCCAATATAATAAAGACTTCGCAAACCTTAACGGCTTTTTCCTCTTCTGGGCCCCGCTATTCTCCTTTGTGATCTTCAGCGATGAATGGTGCGAATACTACCATTGCGACCTGGAGAGTGTCACAGATCTTTTTATTGCCGAATATGCTAAGATGTACAAACTGCTGATTAGTCCGAGAGCCGCCAGCACCATTTCTGGTGAAACACAGAAATCGCCTAAAAAAGAATGAGAATTTTGGCTGAATAAATCCAATCATCAACCTTAAAAAAATGAGGGGGTTATGAAATCGGAAGAAAAAATGATGACCGCCATCGCCGCTTTTGTGGTCCGTTTTTACAAATGGATTCCCTTTGTTGCACTACTACTTTTTATTCTTAGTATTATTTCCGCCAGCAACATCGAAACAAAGACCGAAATCAAAGACCTGATGTCCGAAAAAGACCCACTGATTGCCAGCTACATCGAGGTAGATTCCGTCTTTGCCGGGGGCGCTACGGTCATGATCACGATTGAGGGCAATGACAAAGCCCGCATGGGACAATGCGCCGAAGATTTCGTCGCATCCGTTCGGGCGAATGACCGACTAATGCGAGAGATCAAAGCCATTAATCTGAAAGTTGATCGCCAGTTTATGGACGACTGGGGCTTAATGCTGGCGAAAGCCAAAGACCTGGAAAAAACCCAAGAAACCTTTTCAGAATTAAACCTCCTGCCATTCATCACCTCACTGAACAATTCATTTGAAGAAACTTATACCGGCGATGAAGCCGAAGAGGAACTGGAAACCAACAAGCAGGAAAAGGATGCCGTGGCTACGCTGGCGCAGCTGGAGTCCTTTTTTACCCTAATGCGGGAGTACCTGGAAAATCCCGAAGCGGTACCTTTCGAAGAACAAGGAAGAACGCTGGCAGAAACCTTTATGTATGGCGAACCCTATCAGTTCAATCATGACAACACAATGTTGTTACTCACCATTACTCCTACTTTCAACACCGTTGAAATCGAGAAAATTGTTGCTTTCATGAAGGAAGTAAAAACCATTATTACCAAAACGAATAATCGTTATCCGGATCTGAAAATTAGCTATACCGGCGATGTTCCGATCCAAAGTGATGAACAGGACGCATTGGGTTTTGACATGGCAGTACCCTCCATTGTGGCGTTGATGCTCATTCTGGTTTTGTTTATTTTTTCTTTCAATCAGCTGCGTTCAATTATCTTTATCCTGGCTGTACTGATTTTGGGCATCGTCTTCAATTACGGATTTATCGGAATTACGATTAAAGAAATCAATATGTTGACCAGTATTATGGCAGTACTGCTTATTGGTCTCGGTGTGGATTATGGAATTCAAATCGTTACCAATTTTACCACCTATCGCGAAGACGGTTGCGAACCGCAAGAAGCTTTGCGACTGACCTATCTGAAAGCCGGAATGGGGACGCTGCTGGCAGCTTTGACAACTGCCATTGCATTTTTCGTCATGTCTGCCACCGGTGTCAAGGCGTTTGAGCAGTTTGGCATCGTCATGGGCACTGGCATTATCAACTGTTTCCTAGCTATGTTTTTCATTTTACCCTCAATTTTATTATGGTGGGGTAAAAAGGATCTGGGTAAAACCCACCTGCCCAATATCAACTATCAATTCCTTGCCAATCTTGGCAAAACTACCTATAAGCATCGAACCACCACAATTATCGTGGGTTCTATCATTACAATTGGGCTTTTCGCAGCTATGTTTCTGAATCGAATGGAATACGATATGATGAAGCTCGAGCCGGAGAACATGCCCTCAATCACCCAATACAAGAAAGTCATGGAAAAATTCGAAATGACGCCCTTTGCCTCGACAGTAATTGCCAACAGCATTGAAGAAGCGCGGGAGTTTACCGAACAGCTGGAAATGACGCCCCTGGTGGCTGATATCAACTCAGTTTCATACTTTTTCCCACCTGCCGATGAACAACAAGCGCGGCTTGCGGCAATTGCCAAAATCCGCAATATGCCGCCCCGCTACCGCACAATGAATTATACTACCGAGGACATGGAAACCTTCACCTATGAAGTACAGCGGACCGAATGGAACATCATCGAGATGGGCGATCTCTCAGTTGCCGGACTTGGTGAAAATAATAAAATTGTCAAGAAGCGTAATGCTATGATCCATGAGGTTTTCGGTGCCGAGGTGGGCAAACCGGGACGCGAGGTTTTTCAGAAACTGATAATGCTGATTCAAAGCAATCCGGCGAAATACGCCGAAAGGCTCAGTAAACTGGATCATTATTTTGCCCGAGAAATGGATGCGATCGTTACCCGAATGTCCCGGGCAAACCGTCCAATGACTATCAACGATCTCCCGGAATCTGTGCGAAAAAGCATGTTTGATGCAACCGGCAAACGCAACCTGGTTATGATTTATCCCGATGAAGGGGTCCTCGATAATATTGACAATATTCGCCACTTTAATAATTCTGTCGCCCGGGTATCGCCAAGAATCACCGGTGCAACCCAAATCATGACTGCCTGGCTGGCTGAGGTTATTAGCGCTTCTGGAAAAGCCGGGATTTTTGTCTTCGCTGCGGTAATCTTTTTCTTGATTCTAAATTTCAGGGACATCAAATACGTAGTCTTCGCTTCAGTACCACTGGTGCTGGGCATGATCTGGATGGCAGGAATATATCCACTGCTGGGACAGAAAATGAACTTCGTCAATATTGCCGTAGTTCCATTGGTCATCGGGATGGGGATTGATTTTGGGATTCACATTGCCCACCGCTTCAAAGTCGAACAAAACATCGAGACTGTTTATCGCTATACCGGCAAGGGTGTATTCTTGTCGGCGTTCACCACTATGATTGGCTTCGGATCACTGGGACTGATCGGCAGATTTGGCTCCGTCAATTCAATGGGGCGAATTCTCTTTATCGGTATTTTGATGTGTCTATTAACGACCCTGATCATTTTACCATCGCTGTTAACCTTTGATAAAAAGAATAAACCATTATAAAGGAGGCTGCTATGCATTTTTCAGCCAAATTGCTCGGAATATCGCTGATTTCTCTTCTTACATTTTCGCTCTTTGCTGACGAAGATGCGCTCTCCATTATTCGTAAAGTTGATGAAATGGGTAAGACGAATACCAGCATCGCCAAAATGAGTATGCTGACTTTCCCCTATTCCGAAGACAACTCCAATTACCGCGAAATGAAGGTTCTGGCTTACGGCCAAGGTGAAGATAACAGCTATATGGAATTCATCACGCCCAAATCTATCCAGGGATTGCGGATTTTGTCGCTGGAAGGTGACCAATGGGTCTATTTTCCTTCCACCGGGCGTGTCCGCAAAATCGCCGCCAAATCGAAAAATCAGTCGGTGCAGGGGGTTGGCGGAGATTTTTCCTATGAAGATCTCGGTGGCGGTTCAATGGAGGAAAATTATACCTTCAAAATTACGAATTCCGATGATAAAAGCTGGACTCTGGAAGGCATTCCGAAAAAGGAATCATCCTATTCGAAAGTCCTCATCACCGTTTTGAAAGATAATTATCAGACACCCAAAATAGAATTTTATACTGCCGAAGACGGTCATAAAAAGGACTTGATTGTGGAAGAATACAAAACCATTTCCGGGCGTCTGATGCCAACCCGCATGACCATGCTAAATCTGATTAAGCAGAGCAAGACGGTCGTGATTATGCACGAAGCCGAGTATGATATTCCAATTGATGATAAGTATTTCAATCCGATGCGGTTTTATAAATAGGAATATCCACTATGAAAAAGAGAGTTGGTGCTATATCAATATTTCTTATTTTTTTGATATTCAATGTTTATGCCCAGGAAAATGATTTTCCAGATTTCAGCTGGGAGGATAACGGTTCTGAGGAATTTGAAATCAGCAGTTATGAGGAGCCCTTCAGCTTATACGGTTATTTGATAGACTATATCCAGGCTAGTATGGATTATGCCAATCAGAAACTTACCCGACCGACTTTCGGGAATGCTATTTTACTGCGCCTGAAAGGTGATTGGCGTCCGGAAACTAATCTGCGTTTTCACCTGGAATTTTCCTACCTTACCAATGTCGGTAACCAAAATCCGTACGTCCTTTATGAAAAACTTGGCATCGCCGGATTTTCACAAAGTGATTTTCCGCTGGAGGACTACCATCAGCGCATGTTTTTCGATCATGTCTGGGGGATGGCCAGTTTCGGCAATTTCGATCTGCAATTCGGCAAATTCCCGGTTGCCTGGGGAACCGGTTATGTCTTCAATCCCACAGCGCGAGTAGCATTCCCGCCCTTTCTGGACATGGTCACTGAAGATACTCCCGGTACGATGGCAATCTTACCAAGCTATGCGCTTTCCAATCGTCTTTCTCTCGAAGCTTATCTTGCTTTCCAGGATAAGACTCAGAAAAAGACCGCTTATCAGGAAGACAGTGACGCCAATAATCTGCCCTATGGCATTAAACTGAATACCATCATCGGCTCTTTTGACATGTCGCTTAGCTGGATCAAAGAAGTACTCTATAATGATCTGGATTATCGCCCGATTGATGACATTCTCACCGAAGCCGGGATGGAATATGTTCAGGGAATTGTTGCCAACCAGATGATGGCGGACTTGATTGCAGGAGGAGACACGGCTACCGTTTTGGAATTGTTCAAGCAGGGCGCCCTGGCAGAAATGATTGCCGATTTACCAACTCATCCTTACTATAAACGCAGTTACTATACCGGTTTTGATTTCGCCGGGGCAATCTGGGATTTTGGCGTGTATGGTGAATTTGCCTTCCGGATCCCGCGAGACGCCAATAATGATAAATTTGTATTGAATAATTACAGTATCGCAGACAATCTGGAAATGTGCATGGGTTTTGATTACTTAATTCCCGGTATCGAGCTCGATACCCGTATGGAATATTACTATCAAGGCATCGGTGCCAAAAGTAAAAAAGAATATAATCTGCTGACCGTTCTATCCGGTGAAAAACTGGTGAACGCCCGTAACTACTCCTTCCTATTTCTGGAGAAAACTGTCAGAGATTACCACAAATTCAGTCTGGCATTATTCAATAATCTGGATGACGGCAGTTACGCGATACTACCGGGATACAGCTATTCGCCCTACAATAATTTCGATATTACTGTCGGTGCATTTATACTGGGCGGTCCGCGAGGCTCGGAATTCGATGGCCGTTATACCCTCTACGGTGTGAAAGAGATTGACCTGATTGAAAATCTCTGGCCATATTTGCGATTAAAAATAAGTTTCTAAACGGATCTTCTATATGAACAAACTTAGTTTTAAGCAACACCTATTATCATCATTAGCAGGATTATTTTCAATTGCCCAGCTTATCGTGATTTTCTTTTTGCCAGGCGGAAAGTCGGATATTCTTCGGATAATCGGTTGGATTCTCTGGACAACGTCAATGCTGTTTGCCTGGCTACCTATGTATCATTTGAAAAAATACGGTTGCGTCCAAAAAGGCAAGGGATATGTTCATACCCAGCAGTTGGTAAACCAGGGAATTTACGGTATTATTCGGCATCCGCAGTACCTGTCGCTGCCGCTGTTTAATATCGGACTAATACTGATTTCACAGCATTGGATAATTATTTTGCTGGGGATTCCGGCAATTCTGCTGATGATACCGGATTTGATTATTGCAGATAAAGAAGGATTGGAAAAATTTGGGGATGCATACCGGGAATACTCGCGGCAGGTTCCCAAATTGAACTTTATTGTGGGAATATTCAGGCTCCTGAAACGGAAATTCAAACAGAAAAAATAATTCGTTCCGGAGCTGAACCCCGGAACCAGGGTAAATTCGCCGTAGCTCCAATATCACCTGTCATTTCGAATCCAATTCATTGGGTGAGAAATCGGATTAAGTAAAAGAATTGTACCAACAAAAGTGCCCGAGCTCTTGCTGACACGATTCTTCAGTCACCAGACTCCTTCGGAATGACTTGTATAAAGTTGTCATCTCGATTCCCCGCCTGCGGCGGGGTGAGAGATCGGATTAGTTATTCACCTTGAGAATTGGTTCACAAGTCAAGCTTAGGAGCCAGCATCAAAATCGTGACTCACAACTAATGGTCAGGATGAATTATGTGAAATCTGCCTTCAACATTACCGACAGCAAACGTCAAGGCTGGGGCTTATTTTCACTACTACCAATACTGCATTGATCCTTCATTGAGCATGAATCGCAGGCGGATTCAGGTTTTTTGACAGTTTTATGAAAGTGCCTGAACAGAGCAATTGCACTGGCAATCACCACAGCCGCAACAATAATAACCTGCCAGTCCATTACTATCCTCCCAGCCCCAGCAAGCTGCCAATCTGATAAATCCCAACTGCCATAATAAAAGCCACCAGCAGGGTGTAACCGGCCTGAAAAAGTGGCCACTTCCAGGAGCCCAGCTCTTTTTTTACCATCGCCAAGGTCGCAATGCAGGGGATATAGATCATAATAAAGACCATCAGTGCGATTGCCATCAAAGGTGAATAATTTTGATCCTTCCCAATCTCATTTTTCACCATAAAATCCACATGCGGCTGATCGGTGGACAACCGCGCCTCGATCCCATACAAAATACCCAGGGTGGAAATGATCACCTCCTTAGCAGCTACTCCCGCAATCAGGCTGATGCCAATTTTCCAATCAAACCCAGCCCAGCGCAATACCGGCTCTACCATTTTACCCAACTGACCGCCAAAGCTATATTCTATCGCTGGAATATTCTCTACTGATACATCATTTGTTCTCGTCGGCACTTTAGGATATGACAATAAAAACCAGACTACAATTGAAGCAGCTAAAATTACGGTACCTGCCTTTTTTATGTATTCCGATGACTTTCCCCACATGTGGATGAAAACATTCTTCAACGTTGGTAAGCGATAGGGTGGCAGCTCCATAACGAACGGTGTCTGAGCTCCCCGAAATAACGATTGTTTGAAAATCAAGGCAATCACAAAAGCCATTAGCCAGCCGAAGAGCCAGATACTCCAGAAAATAATCGTGGCATGATCCGGGAAAAAAGCCGCCACCAGCATGGCAACCACTGGTGCCTTAGCTCCACACATCATCAATGGCGAGACCAAAATCGTAACTTTGCGATCTTTTTGGTTGGCCAGCACCCGGGCGCTCATAATACCAGGTACGGCGCAACCGGTCGAAATCATAAATGGGATAAAACTACGACCATGCAGCCCGAAAATGTGAAAAAATTTATCCATAACGAAAGCCGCCCGCGACAGATAGCCGGTATCTTCCAGAAACGAGAGCCCTAAAAATAGCAAAACCACCAGCGGCAGAAAAGTCAGAACGCCACCAACTCCGTTAATAATCCCATTAGTCAATAATTCTTGCAGCGGACCTGAAGGCAAAATCCGGGTTAAGAATAGTGACAGGTGGGTGAAAACAATTGAAACTCCATCGGAAAGTGGATTTCCCAATTTAAAAGTAATTTGATAAATGACGAACATGACACCCAGAAAAATCGGAATTCCCAGAAAACGATTTAACACTATTCGGTCAATATTCTCGGTAAAATCAACAACCTGACGGCGTCTGGAAATTTTTACCGTTTCCTTAATAGCCCCATGAATATAAGCATAGCGCTGCTCGCCGATAATTACTTCGCAATCCTCACCGAACTCTCTTTCCAATCGCTCCCGCCAATCCTTTGCCGCCTGCAGTACAATTGCAGAAAGGCGATGCTCATTTTCAATCTTGCGGATCGCATCCTGATCCTTTTCCAAAAGCTTGACTGCAATCCAGTGCAGAGAATAGCGTTCTTTGAAAGACTCATCCAGCATCAAAGTATCAATAATAGCCTCATGGGCTAACTCTACCTGCTTCCCATAATTCAAATGCCGTTTTTGAGAGCTCAGTTGCCCCTCGGCCACTTTGAGCGCTACCTCCAGCAACCGCTCAATCCCGGCACCGGTACTACCAACCGTCTTCACAAAGGGAATTCCCAGGATCGAACTCAGTTGCTCACTATCAATCTTGACTCCCTTTGCTTCAACTTCGTCAGTCATATTCAATGCACCGACAATCGGAACGCCTAATTCCTGAAACTGGAGCAATAGATAGAGATGCCGTTCCAGGTTACTGGAATCAAGAACATCCACCACCACATCCGGTTTTTCATTGAGCACAAAATCCCGCGATACGACTTCCTCCAGGGAATAGGCGCTCAGACTATAAGTACCCGGCAAATCTATAAATTCGACCAATTTGTCATCAATCTGCACAATCCCAGATTTTTTTTCGACTGTAACCCCAGGATAATTGCCAATGTGCTGACGCTGACCGGTCAAGGCATTGAATACGCTGGTCTTACCGGAATTAGGATTACCTGCCAGGGCAATCCGGTAAAATTTTTGTCCGGATGGCAATCCCGAAAGACCATGACGCCGCCGAAATCTGCGATGCACCCGATGAGCAGGAAAGTTCAATCCAGCTCCTCCACATCAATTAAACGAGCTTCCGAACGGCGCAGCGAAACCTTTGAGCCCTTGATCTCAATTTCAATCGGATCTTTCAAGAGGGCTTCCCGGATCACTCTGCCATTTTCGTTCTTAATAAAACCAATATCCAGCAGCCGGCGGCGAATTTCACCACCGGCGCTAATGCGAACAATCCTGAATGGCTTCCCCGATTCGACCTCGGATAGCTGGACAACCTTGCATTCAGCAATTTTTGCACTCATATTTATTCCGACTTATTTACGCTGATCAACCGCCACCTCAATCATCCTGGCGGCATTTTCATCCAATTCAATTGCACAACCATCAATCCGCACTACAAAGGGACGGTGCGCATCCCCAACTTCCTCGACAATAAAAGTACTCCCCGGAAATAGTCCCTTGTCAATAATGCTGCGGCGAATCTCGGTATCGGGACCCAACATGACGATTTGACCCTGCTGACCACGCTCTAATTTCGACAGCAGGTTATGCATTGTGTTATCTTCCGGATAATGCGGAAAATTATTGGCTACAAAACAAGCCTCGCAGGTTGAATCTATCCCCGGCTTTCCCTCAGCGGCATCGATACACTCACGAAAACGCTGAAGCATCAATTGATCATTTTTCTGACAAATGCTGAGGAACTGATAAAGCAGGATCAACCGATCCAAAGTAGCCCCGCTCAAATGATGCTCCAATTCACAGGCTTCCTGATCAGCCTGATCCGGTTCAATATTCAGTACCTCTATTAAAAAACGTTTCAAAAAAGTATGCTTACTGGTCAGCTGCAGAGCAGCTGCCTCGCCTTTGGGAGTCAGGTCAACAAACTCGTGGGCGGAATACTGAATAAGATCTTCATTAGCCAGCTTGCGCATCGCCTCGGTCACCGATGGCATACTGACCCCTTTGCGGTCGGCGATCTCCTTAATGCGGGCAACTTTTTTCAAATTGATCAGATCCAGCACAATCTTGAGGTAATCCTGCTGACTTTCCGAGACATTTGTCTTTTGCATGTGGACCTCCTTATAAGCGTCCCTAAATTAATTAGGCTTGCCTAATTATGCAAGCACAATCTAATAACAAATCCAAATTTTAGACAGTCCTTTAAATTCTCCCTTTTCATATCTATATTTTCAGGTAAATCAGGAACAGTATCTCGTAACTAATCAAGGATGTAATCATAATAAACTAAAACTAGTACCATGAAAACAGGTTATGCCCCGGAAATAGTCAGTCGAGATGTTGAGATCCCCACCCCGCCTTTCTGGGGAAGCAGGGTTGTGACCGATATTGAACTGAACACCGTCTACGAATTTTTAGCCGAAGCGGTCCTGTTTCACAGCCGCTGGGGTTATCAAAGAGGAAAATTACCTCGTGAGGAGTATGAAGAACTTATCAAGAAGATTGTCAGGCCCGAATTCGAATCTCTCAAGCTGCGCTGCCGCCAAGAACATCTACTCCAGCCGCAAGTTATCTATGGTTATTTTCAGTGTAATAGCACCGGCGAGGAGGTAATCATATTTGAACCAGATACAGAGCGAGAGCTAACCCGGCTCTATTTTCCCCGCCAGAAAAAGGCGCCCTATCGCTCAATTGCCGATTATATTCTCCCGATAGAATCAGGTAAGCGGGATATCCTGCCGTTACAAATTGCTACTGTGGGAAAAATCGCCTCACAGGAATCCCGACGGCTCTATCAAGAAAACGCCTACAAAGAATACCTGTTATTTCATGGTTTCAGTGTGGAAACAGCCGAAGCTTTAGCCGAGTACTGGCATCAACAAATTCGCCTGGAATTAAAAATCACGGTAAATAACGGAGCGGATATCAAGGATCTGGTCGCCCAAAAATATCGGGGCAAGCGCTTTTCATTTGGTTACCCATCCTGTCCCAATCTGTCTGAAAACCGGAAGCTTTTGCAGCTGCTCGATTCCACCCGCATCGGCGTTTCCGTTACTGCCGGTGAACAAATGGTTCCCGAACAGACTACCTCTGCCTTTATCATCCATCATCCGCAGGCAAAATACTTCACCTTAGAATGAAAAGTGACAAGCAGAATGTTTCCTCCTCCCAATAAATCAAGCCACATCCGGATGAAAAAATTAATCTGGTTGATATTACCGATAACTTTCTGTTGTACCAATCTTCTCTCACGCCCGGAATTAACCATGCAAACTCACGGCTATTTATCCTTCGAGAAATACATCCAGGCTCAAACCAAAAAGGACGAGCTTTATCACGGCTATCGTTCCGAACTCATGGCTAACATCAATTTCCTGCGCTGGAACCGATTCTATCTCGACGGTCTGTTGGGCAATATGACGATCATGTCTCACCCGGATTCTGCTCTCTGGAATATAGAACGGATCCATTATACACTCAATCCCGGTTTCCGGATCGAATTCAAAAACTGGCTGATCAAGGGTGCGCTGCAACACGACTGTTTCCACCGCGTCAATCAGTATGATAAACCTTTACCGGGTCTGGGACGCGGCTCGATCTGGTGGAATACCTACCAAATCGGAATCGGATCGAAAGGCGCCTACTCCTTGAGTCCGCAAAACCCGTTTAAAATAAGTAATTCGATTCTCGACACCTGGGATGGACAATTCAATTATGGCTATTATGTTCCGGCAAAAAATACCATCGCTACCGGACAGGGTCAGACTTATCGCAACGAAGTATTCAGTCAAATACGCTATCATGTTAGAGCTCGTCGCAATTGGGCAGCCTGTATCAGTTTACGCCAACATCTGTGGGTAACAGCTGCTGAATCCGTAGAACATACAATCAATCTTACCATCAACCTTTTCAATCGAGGTAATCTCGGCATTATCGGAATTTATTATTCCTATACCCTATACGATACTTTTCGACTTGACAACCAGGACGCACTCGGCGCCATCGGGATTAAAATCGTGTATTAAAACCTAATCAATACTATGAAGCTGCTGCGAACATTCATTTTTATCTATATCTTAACCAACGCGATCCGGATCGAATCAGCCGAATTGCTTTGCCGTACCGACGGCTATCTCAACTTTGGAAAGTATGTAAGCGGGGTGCCTTATGAGCGGCAGTCTTATCCGGCATACCACTCCGATTTTTTCGCCCGGGTGAATATTTTAAAACTCGGAACAACGAGCATCTCCAGCGACATTGGGTCTACTTCGCTGATGAGTATCCAGCACGTTTTCGGTTTTACCATAGATTACATTCGTTGCGATTTTTCCCTGAATGCCCGCCAGGAATTTTATGGCTGGCTAATCAACGGCGCATTCTCCCACGGGAGCCTGCATAAAGTCAGCTCCCCGGAAGCGGGCAAACCGATCCTGTTCAATAGCTATCAACTGGGCATTGGGACCAAGAATGCCTATAATCTCGCGCCGGGCAAGGAATTTCAACAAGCAGCCAATAAATTCCTGAATACCCTGGATGCTCAGGTCAATATCGGGGTTTTTAACAAACCTAAAAGTACCGTTTTCAGCGGCCTCAATCACCAATTCAAATACGAGTTGTTCAGCCTCGTCCGCTATAACATTGGGACTTATAAAAAATGGGCCGCCGTCGTCGGATTTAACCAAAACACATGGTTTCTTTCAAATTCCCCCACTGAACATAAAATCAGCGTTAGCCTAAATCTTTATAGTCGCGGGACTGCCAATTTTCTTGGATTGTACTACAGCTATACCATTTACGACACCAGCATCCTGGACAATACCCATAAGACGGGATTAGTCGGGATTCAGGCTCTTTTCTAAAGAGCATCTGGAAATTATTTTAACTTACGATTTTTTGGTAGTTGTACGGAACTACCAAGTTGTAAGGATTCAGCAATTGGGCTTGACAAAAGGATTATTGATGATTAAAAT
>CAZJIU010000036.1:0-21169 GCA_964546145.1 uncultured bacterium | reverse complement strand
CCTCGCGGTCTGACGATATTCTCAATCCAGGTCGTGACTCCATTGAATACTCCTAACCCGATAAAAAAGATCAGCATTAGCAGTAGAAAGTCGCGCTTGCGCAGAGTTAATTTGAGACCATCGTACATTAATGCTCGTTCTTCCTGACCCGGCAGGCAGGGAGGAGTTGGCGGATGCTCTCTTATCAAGCCGAAGAAAACCAGTCCGGCAACCACTGCTGCAACACCATAGGTCATGAGCATGCCGGGAATATCCGAATGGATCGTAAGGTAAGGAGTTAACGCTAGTCCGACTACAATGCCCAGATATATAGCCAGCGATCCCAGGCCTGAGGCAGTTGCCCGTTCCTGAATCGGAAACCAGCGGGCAGCGACCTTAGTCACGGCATTGAGAATAAACGGTTGCCCGATGGCGATCCCAACTTGTGCCATAAGCACTAGATTGTAGTTTGTTGCCACCAGGCCCCGCATTAGCCCGAAGATGCCGGTCAAGGCGGCCCCGATTCCAACGGCGACCCGAATCCCATAAGTATCAATGACCCAGGAAGCCGGGATTGAAACGATGATATAAATAATCATAAAACTCATTGACAGAAGTCCGACGGCAAGGTCGGAAACGCCATAAAATTCTGCGGCACTCCCGGTGATTGGTGCAAAGGTGATCCATAAAAGTTGGTTGACGGCAATTACTCCCATAAATACGATAAGCACGATCCAACGATAGCGATAGACTTTGAAACTGGTTTCTTCCATTTGATAAATCCTCCTGCTAAATAAAATCAATCCCCCGACTTTTGTTTAATATAAATCCTTGAGTAAAATACTAATCCTTGTATCCATCGCAAAGGATTAAACCTTCCCGGCTCGCTTCACGGATAGTTTTGATCCGACGTTCAATCTGCACTATTTGAGCCACGCCTTTCGTTATCAAGTTAGCAAATTTTTACATATTGCCGCATGACTTTACCGTAGACCGAGTTTCTCCCCTTTAGCAAGCAGGCGAATACTTTCTTCAATGCGCCTTTGTCGGGTTTCCAGACGCTTGGCCATCACGATCCAAATAATGAACTGTTTTTGGTAAGTTGATGCCAGTTTATAAAAATTCTGACTAGCGAGCGTATCTTTTTTTAAGGCTGATTCAAAATCGGTTGGCATCTGCGTATTGATCTGCGGCGGTCGGTCTGTTTTATCCCAGGAACCGTCAGACTTAGCCATTTCGACTGATCTCATCCCGGCTGCGGTCATGCGTTTTTCAGCAATTAATCTTGCCACGCGGCTTTTATTAATCTCCGACCACTTACTTCCAGGATTACGGCGGGTGAACTTGCGGGCGTAAGAAATTTCGTCTATATTTTTTATGATGCTGTCGATCCAACCGAAACAGAGAGCCTCATCAACCGCTTTTTCATAATCAAGAGAAGGTAGGCCTGAAGATGCTTTATAAAAAGTCAACCAGACCGCGTTTTCCTTGTCGTGATTTTGCGTCAACCACTTATGCCATTGATCGGAAGATGTAAAGTAAAGGCTTTGCATAATTAAGCCTGATTATAAAACATTTTTAATTAGGTTGCAAGATGTTGCTGTTTAAGGACAAGTGCTATTCAACCTTCAGAAGGTTGATTCGAAAGGTACTAATTAATTTGACGTCTCAATGAAACCTTCTGAAAATTATATATTCCGCTACGCACAAGTCCAGAGGACTTCTCCGCAGGAGTCCTTCGTGACCTGCGGAACAAGCCCGTAGCGATAAGTGATCTACAGCTAGGAAAAAATCCTGGAATCTCGGCTATACTTTGCTCATCATTTTGTCGAACTCGGCTACCGCTACTGCCGGTGAAGTGGCAAAAGCAATCCCGGTCATTTTGCTCATGGCGATCGAAGCCTTCATTGCCTGCTCGTTCCCGGGTAAGTCTACGATTAATACCACATCTTTGTCTCCCAGCAAGGCGTAGATTGAGTTCACTTTTCCACCGAGTTCCTTGATCAAGTTGGTACACTCTTTAGTGCGCTCAGCGCTCATTCCCTTCAATGCTTCGCCTGAGTATTTGCCAAACATAAAATACGTAGCCATAGCATCTCCTCCTATTTACTTGTTTAATTTTATCGAATTTTATTGTTACGATAAAGTAAAAAATTATCTGTTTTTAATTATTATAAACTGAATAATCAGTCTTTATTCTCCCATTAGTGCTGCTAGTTGTCCCAGTCCTTCAAAATCGGGATAATTGTCTTTTAATTGGAGATAGCTTTTTCTGGCTTTTACAAGTTGGCCAATTTCCCAGTAAGCCCGGATCAGGTTAAATAGTCGTGCCGGTGGATCTTCAAGACTCATCTGAACGGCTTTTTCGAAATACCTGACCGCATCGGCGGTTTTATTATTTTGCAGTAGCACTATTCCCATAAGGTCGTCAGCTGCGGCGGTTTCGTGGGTTTGCAGCGAATTTTGTAAGGCAGTTAGGGCTGATTGGGGATTTTTGTTCCTGAAATTGTTTAGGGAATTTTCGAAAAGTGATTGGGCTTGATTGAACTTCCCCAGCATAATTCTCCGATAGTTATTCAGCTTTACTGCGATTGTATCCCGGGGTGCTAGTAAGGCAAGGATTTGGTCGCCTCGATCAAATTCCGCAATATTATAATAGGCTCGGACGAGATTTTGTAAAACGAGCCGATCACCAGCTGTCAAATTATTTGACTGGTTCAGGTAGGTTATTCCATCGCGCGATCGGTTTAATTGTAAATTGACAACGCCCAACCATTTAAAAATCATGGCGGATCGGTTATATTTCAACGCATCCCGAAGAAGTTCATCGGTTTGTGCATAGCGTTTTAGTTTGAGTAATATTTTGATCGCTCGTTCGTAAAATAAGTCGTAAGTGGGAATGCTGTAGATTAGCGCTTTATATTCGGCAAAAGCGGCTTCATAATCTTGCCTGTTTTCGTAATACACCGCCAGGTCATAATGCCCGGTAAGCAGGCTATAGCTTCTATCACTCAGCACTCTGACAATGACGGAGTCCTCTTTGGTCCTGGCTTCGAAATTGTGAAGAATTGTCTGCAGCAGTGTCTTCGTACTTTGAATTTCTTTTTGATAAGGCCAGCCGTTCTTTACCGAACGAATGATGAAATCGGCATAAAGACTATCCAGACGAGTAAAGCCCCAATTCTTTAGATAAAAGTTGGTGTTTTTAGTAGAGTCAATTTGCCATCCGGCTTGAATTAGCTGGCTGTCATGCAAAACATTATAAAATGCCTCAGCCATCAGAAAGTACCCGCTAAAAGTGGGGTGGCAGTGATCTAGAATAAGATTGTTACCGATCAAGCCATTGGGTGAGGCTTGTTCAAAGACCGACTTCAAGGGAACCACCGGATAGTTGTACTCATTTGCCAGTTCATGAATTATGTCATTGATTGCCTCAGGCGCCCGGGAGCGGATCGGATCAAGATCTTTGGCTTGATAGTAAGCTATTCGAGCTGCTCCTGGATTGGTAAGTTCGAGTTGGCGAGCTTTCGCATATTCCCTGACCGCAGCTGCACTGGCATTGATGTCGGATGTCGGGAAAGGCGGGCAATCACGGATATTACTGACTACTTCACTGATGATTACCGGAACTTTTGCACGATGGGCTTTTTTTAAGATAAGTTGCATATTGTGGCGGAATTGTTTGAGCCCCTGTTGATAAGATTTACTTTCGTAGGGAATGCTCATTTTGGTGCTGAAATCGGAATCGGTTCGATTGGGATTTAGAATTGGCTGAAACATCAAATCCTGTAACCTGCTGCGGAAGATATTCCGGATCAGCAGGACCGTTTTAAACCTTTGTAATTTTAGTATGGTATTCACCATCCGGGGATTTTTAAGAAATGATAATTTGCCGACTGGTCCGAACGGTCCATAGTACTCATTTTGACCGGCGTAAATCAGGATGCCATCCGGCTCCTGGGCGAGAATTTCACCAATAAAATCTAGTAAGGTATAGCTGTTCACGGCGGCAATAGCTGTATTGATAACTTCGATATGGTGCTCGGGAAAAGTATCTGCCAGGCGGCGTTGCAGAACGCGCGGAAATGAGACATTGTTACCGAAGGGATAACCGGCGGCGGTTGATCCACCGAGAACGAATATGCGGAAACCGTCTTCTGGTTTGCGTTTCAGAAATAGATCTTTGCGCGGTCGCGGGTCAAATTGATCGCCATAGTAATAAAAATAGCGCTGGGCAACCTCTAAATTCATTCCGTAATAAGGTGAAGATTTGTCCGGTGTGGGAACGAAAAGTTGCAGATCTTGTCCGTAATTGGCAATTCTTAAGGTTATTTCCAGGATTAACAGGATTAAGACCGGTATGCCCAACATTAAACCGGTAAAGATCATTTTTTTACGACGGGGCAGAGTGGAAATTGGTCGTTCTTCGGATTTTTTTTGCTGTTTGGGGCTCTGCTTCATAGGGTAGAAATTTTTTATTATGGCATGGCTCTGGGTATTATTGAAACAGGCAAATTTTGTATTCTTCTTAAATAGACCCGGATCAATTTAATAATTGAAGTAAAATTTTGCTAATCACTAGGACTTATTTATTCGTATATTTCACTCGATGACTTGAGGTGATATAGAGGATAAAGAGTAATTCTGCAGTTTTAATTTACCCTAAAAGGATAAAAAGTACTTGACATTCAGAATGGTGAATAACTAATTTTAGTCTAATTGGCAACGTTAACAATTTGATATATGGAAGAACTAAACGCTTAAGTAGTCAATCTCAAATTGACCACATTTTTGATAGTGATGAATTGAGTGTCAAGAGTTAATTGAAATTAGAGAGGGAGAGAGATTATGGAGCCAATGAAATTGAAACTTCCGCATTAATCCCTTTCCTTTTTAGCAAGAGGAAAGGGAGCCAAGAAGAGTTTTAATCCCCAAGGGGAGATTTCTCTAAAAAAAGAAGTAAAATTAAAACAGGAGTTTGCTATGAAGAAAGTGTTACTTACGGTTATTTGCTTTGCAATGGTACTTTTCTGGGTAAATGCACTCCAGGCTTACTCAATTGAGGATGTTTTCCAGTTTTTTAAAGCTGGGGAAGAACCAACAATTGACGGGCTCATGGATGATATCTGGAAATGCGCTTCCACCGAACGGATGATTAGAAAGGATGTAGCTGATGTTGCTGATCAGCCTGAATGTTACAATGATTTATATGCAACCGTCCGGGCGATGTGGGATGAAGAGAATATCTATCTGTTTTGGCAATCCACTGACGATGCACTTAATACTTCCTCTGGTAATAGCTATGAAAATGATAGTTTCGAATTCTTTTTCGATGGTGATTACAGCAGGGGAACAGCATACGACGGATGGGACGATGTTCAGGGCAGGATTGTGTGGGGTGATCTCGCATTTAATGCAGCTGATGTTAATACTATGAGCCGTACAGACAATCTTTTCGATGCAACCGGAATCGAAATTGGACTTAGTGAATGGGCATATCCGGATCTTACCACCGGTGACTCGCCGAAAGGCTGGAACTGCGAAATGAAAATACCAATAAGAGAAAATACAGTTGATATTGAACCAGAAGCGGGATCACTTTTCGGTTTCGAGACCCAGCTAAATGAAAATGATACCGGTAGCAGAGAGAATATGCTCAGGTGGTGGGGAAATTCTAATGACGGTTGGAATACCCCCTCACTTTGGGGCGAGGCGGCGCTATCCGAGTATACTGCCAGTACAACATTAAAGATTCTCAAAGCTGAAACGGCACCGACGATTGATGGTGATCTTGATGATGCCTGGATTGCCCCGCAGATTGATATGACTACCTACGTTGTCTGGGAAACAGCAGGTACAGCAGGCGGTTTTGCGGAGCTCGACGACTCAACCGACTTCTATATGAGTTACCGGGTTATGTGGGATGACGACAATCTGTATTTCTTCGCCAATGTCATTGATGAAACAATCTTTTGTGATACGACCGGCACAACTTATGAGCAGGATGGTATCGAGATCTGCATTGATGGCGAAAATGAGAAAAATAGTGGCTCCCAAGATACCAATGATAAGCAGTATAGGTGGATATATGGCAAAAAGGCGGTTGCGGCTGGAGCAGCTGATGCTGGTACCTGGGCTTGGAAAGCCACCGACGATGGGTATAATTTCGAATTAAAACTTCCGGCTGCGGATTTGCTGTTTGTGATTGAAGAGGATCACGCAATTGGTCTTGAAGTTCAGGTCAATGATAATGATGGTCAGAGCACCAATCCGCGTGAGAACATGGCCAGATGGTGGGGTGATGATAACGCCGCCTGGAGCCATCCCGAAATGTGGGGAACGGCAGCACTGGTTACAAGTGGAGGAGAGGCTATTGACGCCGAACCTGTTGTCAAAGCCCGTCGTTTTGAATTGAGCCAGAACTATCCGAATCCTTTCAACGCGAGCACTTCGATTTCCTATACCATTGAAAAAGCTGGTATGGTAAAATTGACTGTATTCGATATGGTTGGTAAGGAAGTGGCTAAGCTGGTGAATGAAGTTAAGAACCCGGGTGACTATAAAGTTACCTTTGATGGTTCGAATTTGAGTACCGGTATCTATTTCTACCGTCTGGAAACTGGGAGTAATGTTGCTACCCAGAAGATGATGCTGCTGAAATAGTACTGCGGATTACTTCTCTCTCATTCCGATCTAATATTACTCAAAACAGAATCGTTCCCAATCTCAAAGCGGGAACGATTCTGTTTTTTAGGCGGTTTGTAAAATTATTTTGGAGATTGAGAATTATTCAGGCATAACTGTGTAGCCCAACTAAAATCAAACTTACTCCCCAATAAGTGAAGATTACACTAAGCAAGGTAATAATGACAATGATGGCTTTCTTCAACTTGGTAGGTGTCTGCAGATGAAAGTAAAATGCCAAAGTGAGGACATTAATCAATGCCCAGGTTTCTTTGGGATCCCAGGCCCAATAATTACCCCAGCTGACATAAGCCCAGATTCCACCGGTAATTATTCCGATATTCAGGAAAAAGAAAGCAATTTTGACTTCACTATCCAGGCGTTTTAAAAAAGTGATTGTGGAATTGTGATCGGTTTTTTGCAATAGTAAAATAAAAGCATAAATGCCGGCGAATAGTAGCGCCATATATCCAAAGAAATAAGCGGGAACGTGAAGATACATCCAGATACTGTTAAGGGCGGGCATTAAGGGTCGAGGCAGTTTCATGGATTTCGGTAGAAGTAGTGCAACAATTAATATTCCCATCGCTATGCCGATTAAAATAGTTCGGATTTGAGGATTAAATTGTTGCTTCCAGATCATAATCCGCAGTATCAACAGAAATGCTAGAAGTATGCATGTCTCGTAGAGATTGGTAAACGGCGGATGCTGAGCCGCCACCGAACGGCTAATCAGAGTGCTCAGATTTAATAAAATAGCGAAGTAGAGAAAGTATTTTGTTAGTCGTTCTTTTACTGATAATGAAAAACCCAGACTAATGCTATATCCGATTATCGTTACTATTAGTAAAATTACTTCCACTTATTCACTACCTTGCTTCTGTCGAATGCTTTTAGGAAACCATAAAAACGATGCAAGACAAGTTAGATATAACAGGCAAAAGGCCAGAAGTGCCTTAGTACCCCGGATTTCAACTGCTTCAATTATGCTCCGATAGCAGCTTTCAGCCGGTTTAATAGTAAAATGATAGTCCTCGATTTTGCAGGGCTGGTTTGTTTCTAAATAGTATGATTTAGCATCGTAGATTATTCTGGCAATTCCCGCCACGGGATTGAATTCCGCTAATTTAAAAGTTTTGTTCGTTAAAATTAGTGAGTCGCCAATGCTCATCCGGAAAGTATTCTGATCCACCATTAACAGAATAAAAATCTGCCGATCATAGGAGTTCTGGTATAGACGAAAGTTTCCAAGTGCCAGGGGCTGATTAACTGCCAGCTGAACTGAATCCTGATTGTTGAGTAAAAAACGACTGATAAAGGCTTTTGGAGTCTGATTATCAGAGTGATACAGAATCTCAAATTGGAGTAGCTTCAGCTGGATGTCATCTTGCCCGGTGCCGGCAAAACGGGAGAATTGGATTTCCTCACCCTCTTTGATTGGGATTAAGTACCGATGATTAATACTTTTTTCGATACCGATGGTAATAAATATTAATGCCAATAGTAAATGAAGAATTTTCTGAATCAGTGGCTGCGTATCTTTGAGTAAAATACTACCAAATATACTCAGAGTTAATATTGCCCAAAGTAAAATATTTATGGGAGAATTATAGAAATGATCCAATTGCAAAAATTGAATAAGTGCATTGGTTCCCGGATATTTACCTTGAGGAAACTCAGTAATTTGAGGGATAAAAGTGCTGACGGATAGAAAAATTAGTAGCAGAATAACAATTGTTTGAAATGCTTTAAGCCAGTAATTGCGCACTTTATTAGTTCCCAAATTAAGAATAATTTAGTGGATTGGAGGTAGATTACAAATCCCTAGCTCCGCCAAATCCTTAGACTTGGCGACGAATGCCTGTCAGATTTGAGAATCTGACATAACTGTAAACTGTGAAAACATTATTTCTAGTTCCATTAGGTCCTCAGACCTAACGACGGATAATTATCAATCTAGAGCGTGGATTATCAATCCACTGCGCAGTTTTGGTTCGAACCAGGTCGTTTTGGGTGGCAGAATTTGACCGGCATCGGCGATTGCCATGAGCTGCGTGACGGAGATCGGATAGAGGGCAAATGCCACTGCCATTTCATTCGAATTGACCCGCTTTTCCAATTCTGCCAGTCCCCGGATTCCGCCGACGAAATCAATCCGCTGATCTTTACGTAAGTCGCCGATTTTGAGAATTGGTTGGAGAATATTGTAGGTTAAAATTGAAACGTCCAAACTCTCGATGGGATCATCTAGATTAAATGTGCCGGACTTGGCTTTGAGGAGGTACCATTGATTTTTCAGGTACATGCCAAAATTATTGGCAGATTTTGGCTTGGCAGACGAGTGGTTGGGTACCGGCAAAATCTCAAATTTTTTACTGATTTTCGCGATGAATTCTGCTTCGCTGAGGCCATTCAGGTCTTTCACGAGCCGGTTGTAATCGAGGATTTTCAATTGGTTGTGAGGGAAAAGCACTGCCAGAAACCAGTTATACTCTTCCTTTCCAGTGTGCTCAGGATTTGACTGGCGGCGCACCTCACCGACCATGGCGGCGGATTTAGAGCGATGATGACCATCGGCGACATACGTGATGGGAATTCGGTCGAAATGCTTTATTAGTAATTTAATCGAATCGGGATTGTTGATAATCCAAACGGTGTGTTGAATTCCATCGTTAGCAATAAAATCGTATGTCGGCTTTCCCTGAGTGGCTGAATTGACAATGTCATCAATTTGCTTGACTGCTGGATAAGTCAGGAAAACCGGACCGGTATTAGCGTTGGTGAATTTAACATGATTGAATCGGTCTCTCTCCTTGTCTTCGCGGGTCAGTTCGTGAATCCTGATCTTGCCTTCAAGATAATCACCAACTGATGCATCCACAACCAGACCGTACTGTTGATGTTCGACCATGATTTGACGATAGACGTATATACATTCCTGATCATCCTGAATCAGCCAGTTTTTTTTAAGCATATTATTCAGGTTTTTAGCAGCTTGCCGGTAGACCTCTTCGGCATAGGGATCAATATCTTCGGGGAGATCAATTTCCGATTTGACAATGTGCAGAAAGGAGTGGGGATTTCCGGCAGCTAAGGAACGCGCTTCTGCGAAATTCAGCACATCATAGGGAAGCGACGCAATTTCCTTTGCCAGTTCTTTTCGAGGGCGGATGCCTCTTAAACCTTTAATTTTGACCATGTTTGATAACTCCTGCTCCTAGAAAAAAAATTTACTGCTAAGCTGCAAGAATTTCGACTATCTGATTGGCAATATCAATCCCGATCCGATCCTGAGCCTCTCTGGTGCTGGCGCCAATATGGGGTGTTACGGATACTTTCGGATGACATACCAGTTTCGGATTTGGTGTTGGCTCATTAAGAAAAGCATCAATGCCTGCGCCAGCGACTTTGCCTGAGTCGAGGGCAGCCAGCAGGTCAGTTTCATCAATTACTCCACCTCGGGCTGTATTGACGATAAAGACACCATCTTTCATCAGCTCCAACTCTTTGCGGGTGATTAACGGCTGATCTAATTTAGGAACATGCAAGGTAATGAAGTCAGATTGTTTCAGCAACACTTCAAAAGATACCACGGTGACATTGAGCTCGGTTTTAATCTCTGAAACGTCATAAGCCAGTACCTTCATCCCGATTGCTAATCCAAGTTTGGCGGTGAGCTTCCCGATTCGGCCAAATCCGATGATGCCCAGAGTTTTGCCGGCCAGCTCAATCCCTTTGTAGGCTTTTTTATTCCACTGCCCTGCGCGGAGCGAAACTATTGATTGCGGAATATAGCGTGCCATTGCAAAAAAGTGGGCAAACACCAGCTCGGCGACCGATGCGGAATTGGCCCCCGGAGTATTCAGTACCGGGATACCTTTTGATTTGGCAAATTGATGATCAATATTGTCAATGCCGGTCCCACCGCGGGCAATGAATTTTAGTTTTTTACCAGCTTCGATAATCTCCTTGGTGACCTTGGTTGCAGAACGCACCAGGATGCCATCGTAATTTGGGATGACCTTGATCAGATCATCCGGCTGGTAGTGCTGGATGTCAAATTCGATATAGTGTCGTTTTAAAATTTCCTGCCCAGAGTTGCTTAATCCGTCAGTGATTAAGATCTTCATATGACACTCCTTTGATTTGATATTCAAGGTAATGATGGATATCTTTTTAATAAAGACCCAAAGATTTTAATTACTGAGAGTTTTATAATTCTTTGATTTCTGCTTCGAGAATCGTTAAAAGCTCTTTGAGCTCGGCAACAGTTCGATCACCCATGTGAGCAATGCGAAAGGTTTTTTCTTTCAAGTCGCCGTAACCATTGGAAATCATGAAGCCTTTTTGCCCGATTCGTTTATTTAGCTCGGCAATTGAAATCCCGCGAGTGTTGGTGATGGTTGTCAAGGTTACGGATTCATAGCCCGGGTCAGCGAACGTTTTAAAGTATTGATTTGCCCATTGGCGGGTGATTTTAGCCATTTCCAAATGGCGGGCGAAGCGATTTTCCAGACCTTCGATCTCTAAGATATAATCCAGCTGTTTATCCAACGCAAAATAGTGAGAGAGGGAAGGTGTTGAGGGATATTGATAAGGTTTCTTCTGCATGTAATCATAGATTTCAATGAGGTCCAGGTATGAGCCGCGGAATTCAACTTTCCGGCCTTGCTCAATGGCTTTGGGACTAAAAGTGCATACAGACAATCCGGGTGGCAAACCCAATGCTTTCTGAGAGCTGGTAATGCAGACGTCAATATCCAGCCGGTCCACCTCGATTTTTACCCCACCGGCAGAAGAGACGGCATCCATTAACCAGAGCACATCGGGGTATTTTTTACGGACTTCGGCAATCTCTTCTACTGGATTCATCACACCGGTCGAAGTTTCATTATGGGTAATGGTGAAGACATCATATTTGCCGGTTGACAGGTACTGATCCACGACCTCCGGCAAAGTCGGTTGGCCCCACTCGGCCTCGACCTTATCTACGGGGACATTATTATTCTTGGCTAAAGACGCCCAGCGATTGCCGAATGCGCCAATAGAAAAGACGACTGCTCGCTTAGTCGTCAGGGAGCGGATTGAGCCCTCCATCAATCCCGTACCGGAAGTTGTAGACAGAATAATCGGATTTTTTGTGTAGAAAACTTTTTGCAGTTTCTGACATATTCTCTCTCCCAGAGCCGAGGCTTCTTTAGTGCGATGACCAATCAAGGGGGTTGCCATAGCTTCCAGGATTTCCGGTCGGACATCAACGGGACCGGGGATAAAGAGTTTCTTGTGCATTTTTCCTCCTTACCTAAGATTTCCTTTTACAACCTCATCATTTTTGATTGATGCAATTTTATTACCAAACTTTATGACAGTTTTAAGTCATAGTTGCGGTTGGGAAAAATGATGAAGGGTTTTATCAATTTTTTGTCATCGGATGTTAGGATTAGTCAAGATCAATGAATGCTGCTATGGTTCTACTTTAATAAAATGAGTTAACTAATGAGGGTAATCTTCTCTTGCGGGTTTATTCTTAAATCCAAAAAAAGTGGGGTAAGCAGATTTTCAGTTTTAGGAAACTATCGGAGCCGCAGATTTGGATCTTAATTGGACGGTTTCAATAGGGAGAATAAAGGCAAGGATAAGGTTAGATGCGAGTTTTGGTCATCTACGGCTTAACTGGCAGTTGATTCTATGAGGGGGTGGCATGAGTTTTGACTTCTTGAAGAACATCTTTTATATTTCGAGTCTTATTTTTTAATTGAGATTTTAAATTGTGATCAAAGGAGGAAAAGAAAAGCGATGAACCCAAATTCAATTGAATGGAGTAAACTGGATTTCAGTTATCGCAATATGCCTTACCGATTTCATGCCTATTGGAAAGATGGTGAATGGGATTCAGGTAAGTTAGTTCTTGATAATAAATTATTGATTGATGAGGGAGCTACCTGTTTACATTACGGTCAGGAGATTTTTGAGGGAATGAAGGCTCAACGTTCCAAAGACGGACGGATCTGGCTTTTCCGTCCCGGAGAAAATGCCCGGCGTTTTGCTGATTCGGCCCGCCGCCTGCTCATACCGGAAGTGCCGGAAGAACTTTTTATGCGGGGCGTTAGAGAAACTGTGCTGGCGAATCGAGACTATGTGCCGCCCTATGGTACTGGCGCTTCGCTGTATATCCGACCTTTCCAGCTTGGAATTGGCGAGAATCTGGGCGTAAAGGCGGCGAAGGAGTATCTCTTTATTGTGTTTGTAACGCCGGTTGGCCCCTATTTTAAAGAGGGTTTTAAGCCGATTAAGGTAAAGGTCGAAAATTTTTATGATCGAGCATCTACCCACGGTGTGGGGCAGGCAAAAGCTGGCGGGAATTATGCGGCTTCTCTGCTCCCTTTAAAGCTAGCTAAGGATGAAGGTTTTCATGAGGTTTTGTACCTCGACTGTCATGAACATCGCTATTTTGAAGAGACCGGTGCGGCTAATGTATTTTTTGTTCTTAAAAACAATATAATTGCTACGCCTAAATCGGAATCTATTTTGAATAGTATTACTCGCAATTCGGTAGTGACGGTAGCCCGGGAGGATTATGATTATGAGGTACAGGAACGCCAGATTAGTGTAAATGAAATTGATCAGTTTGTTGAGGCGGGTGCCTGTGGTACCGCGGCAGTCATTACCCCGATTGGCAGTTTAGGCTATCAGGGTAAGATGTATCATTTGTATGCAAACGGCGAAAACCCTGGCCCGATTACAACAAAGCTGTACAAACATCTTACAGCTCTACAGGTCGGTGATTTGGAAGATCCGCGCGGTTGGCTGGAAGAGGTAAAATAGAAGTTTAAAAATCCAGAGGTTAAGGTTATCATGGTAACAGAAAATTTTAAATGGGAAGACCTGGATAAAGATGGCATGACGTTTTTAATGGAAAACCGGAAGGAGGTTTTTAAAAGTTACCAGAAAATGGTCAACAATCTGGGAACCTACCTGGATGAGAAGACCCGCCAATTGATCATGCTGGCAATTCAGGTTAATAGTCCCTCGCCGGAAGCGATTAAGATTATCATCCCGAAGGCTCTGCGGTCTGGCGCCAGTCGAGATGAGATAATTGATACCCTAATTCTGACTATCCCGGTTGTGGGATTGTCAACTGTGCTGAAAATGTTGCCACTGGTGTTGAAAGAACTGGAGGCACAGAAACTCGCTTACGATGAGTTGCAATAGTTCCCGGTTAGGGGGACACTGAGAAGACAATCGTGACTGGAAAATAATTTGAGGATAGCCCCTTAAAGGGAGAAAAATTTATGCCGATATCCAGATGCCTGATCGAGAGTATGAGCCGCTCATCCTGGATCCGCAAAATGTTTGAGGTTGGAATTGATCTAAAGCGGAAGTATGGTTTTGATCAGGTATTCGATTTTTCGCTGGGTAATCCTGATTTACCGTCTCCTCCGGAATTTGATCAGGCACTGATCCGCGAAGCCAGTATCACGGGTGATAGTATTCACGGCTATATGCCTAATGCTGGTTTTCCCGAAACCCGCTGTGCGGTAGCTGAAATGCTGGCGCGCAATAGTGGTTTACCTTTTGATGAAGACCATGTCATCATGACCTGCGGCGCGGCGGGTGCGATTAATGTCTTTCTGAAATCAATTTTAGATGCAGGGGATGAGGTCATCGTCATTGCCCCCTACTTCGCCGAATATAACTTTTATATCGAGAATCATCGGGGAGTCAAGATTGTATCGAAGTCTAATCATGAATTACTGCCGGATTTGGAGGATCTTGAGCAAAAAATCAGCAATCGTACCAAAATCGTGATTCTCAATTCACCGAATAATCCGTCGGGCCGTGTCTATTCGGAAGTGATGTTAAAAAATATCGGATTACTGCTGCAACAGAGCAGCCGGACCAACGGTCGGCCAATTTACCTGCTGGTTGATGAGCCCTATAAAAAGATTATCTTTGATAACCGAGCATACATTTCGCCTTTGCGTTTTTACCGCAATACCGTACTGGCTACCTCATTCTCCAAAGATTTATCGCTGGCTGGTGAGCGGATCGGATTCCTGGCGATAAGTCCGCTAATTGAAGATGCCCGGGATATTATTAATGCGGCTACCTTTTGTAATCGCATTCTGGGCTATATCAATGCACCGGCCTTAATGCAACGGGTGATCAAGGATGTACTGGATGCTCACGTGGCGGTTGAAATCTATCAGCAGCGCCGGGATATTATGTATGCCGGACTTACGGAAATTGGTTACAAGGTGATTAAACCCGAGGGTACTTTTTATATTTTTCCACGAACACCAATTCCAGATGACATATCTTTTGTCCAGGCTTTGCAGGAAAAATTAATCCTGACAACACCAGGTAGCGGTTTTCAATATCCCGGTTATTTTCGGATTGCCTTATGTGTACCGGAGGATGTAATTTATCGTTCCTTCGATGGTTTTACTCAGACGTTCAAACAGTTCAATAAGTAATGTTAGAATTATTGATAGAGGAGAAATCATGCCCGAATCAAAAAGTCGTGGTCATGTCGTAATTAATACTGAAGAATGTAAAGGGTGCGAGTTGTGTATCGAAGCCTGCCCCGCCAATGTCCTGGTTTCATCCAGTAAATTCAATACTCACGGCTACCACCCTTCTTCCTATGTGGGTGCCGGGTGTACCGGCTGCGGGATCTGTTTTTATGCCTGCCCTGAACCCGGGGCGATTACTGTTTTCAAGCGTTGGGACTTAATAACCGAAACTGCTCAATGTCCTGCTTGCGGCGAGGTGCATAAAGTTTTTCGGTTAGATAACCAACCGGAATTGCGGGTTTGTACGAACTGTCTGAAGCCTATTCCGGAGATTGAAGTCTCCCCAATATAGAGTGAGGTTTTTATGGCAAAGCAATTTTTAAAGGGAAACGAAGCGGTTGTAAAAGGTGCAATCCTGGCTGGTTGTCGGGCTTATTATGGGTATCCAATCACGCCGGCAAGTGAAATTGCCCATACTGCGGCAATGTATCTGCCACTGGTTGGTGGGACTTTCGTCCAGGCGGAGAGTGAGATCGCGGCGATCAATATGGTCTATGGAGCAGCTGCCGCGGGTGAACGCGTAATGACCGCCTCATCCGGGCCGGGAATCAGTCTGAAGCAGGAAGGGGTCTCCTACTGCGCCGGATCTGAATTGCCCTGCGTGATTGTGGATATTGTCCGCGGTGGTCCGGGTCTGGGCAATATCGCCCCGGAACAAGGGGATTATAACCAGGTGGTCAAAGGCGGCGGGCACGGCAATTATAAGTGCATTGTCTTGGCGCCGAATTCGGTTCAGGAGATGTGCGATTTTGGGATTTTGGCATTTGACCTGGCGGATAAATATCGTAATCCGGTTTATATTCTAACCGATGGCTTCATCGGGCAGATGATGGAACCGGTAGAGTTTCCCGAACCAATTAACAAAATACCCGAGAAAACCTGGACGGTGAAGGGCACTGCTGAAACAGTGGATAATCTGATAACTTCAATTGAATTGGACCCTGATGACTTAGAGCGCCATAATCAAAAACTTCAGCGGAAATATGCAATTATTGAGGAGCAGGAGCAACGTGCTGAGGAGTATCGGGCGGACGACGCCGAGATTGTCCTGATTGGATACGGCATTGTTTCCCGGATTATTCATTCAGTTATTGACGAGTTGCGGGAAGAGGGCGTCAAGGCGGGAATGGTGAGACCAATTACCTTGTTTCCCTTTCCGAAAAAGAGCATGAGAAAATTCAGCCAAACTGTCAGGTTTTATTTAACTGTAGAGATGAGTAATGGCCAACTGGCTGATGATGTACGTCTGACGGTTGAGGGACAAGTTCCGGTTCATTTATATTATCGCTTGGGTGGCAATGTCCCATCAACAAAAGAGATTCATGATCAGGTGATGAAACTAATGAGAGCGGAATGAATACTGTATTAAAAAAATCAACAACCTTTTACGATGTCTACGAACGCCGGCCGGGTACCGATAAACTGACAACTACCTATTGTCCCGGCTGTGGTCATGGGGTGCTGCATAAGCTCGTTGCCGAAGCGATTGAAGATTTCGGTGTTCGCGAGCGGACAATTTTTATTAGTCCGGTTGGCTGCAGTGTTTTTGCCTATTACTATTTTCATACCGGGAATGTCCAGGTGGCCCATGGTCGGGCGCCGGCGGTTGCGACGGGAATCAAGCGAGCGCATCCGGAGAGTATCGTCATCAGCTATCAGGGAGATGGCGATCTGGCGGCAATCGGGACGGCTGAAATTATCCATGCCGCTAATCGGGGTGAAGGATTTACGGTGTTTTTTGTAAACAATGCGATTTATGGCATGACCGGTGGTCAGATGGCACCGACTACCCTGGTTGGTCAGAAGACAATGACGACGCCGCGTGGTCGCACTATCGAGAATGAAGGCTTCCCAATTCGGATGAGTGAAATAATCGCTACCCTCGAGGCGCCTGTTTTTGTGGAACGGGTGATGCTTGCCGATACCAAATCCACCCTGCATGCCCGTCAGGTTGTCCGGAAAGCTCTGAAGTTGCAAATCGAGAAAAATGCTTTTTGCTTTGTTGAGGTTTTGTCAGCCTGTCCTTCACAATTAAAAATGTCGCCAAGCCGCTCTGAACTCTGGGTCAAAGAGGTTCTGGAAAAATATTTTACGGTTGGGATGAAAAAGGACATTTCGGCCGAATTTGAAAAGCGCGATTTATCCAGAAAGGCTGTCACGAATGCTGAATTACATAATATTCTTGATCTGGAAGCAACTCCAGTGGAGCTTCGGGAAGCCACACCCTATTTTACCAAACCTGTTTATGAGGAGGTCAAGATTGCCGGATTCGGGGGTCAGGGGGTTCTGAGTCTGGGAGCCGTCCTGTCGGAGATGAGCATGCGGCACAATTATCAGGTCACCTGGCTGCCTTCATACGGTCCGGAGATGCGGGGCGGCACGGCTAATTGCAGTGTCAAGATCTCCCGCAAGAAGATCGGTTCGCCGCTGGTTGCTAATCCCACGATCCTGATTGCAATGAATCGTCCCTCACTGGATAAATTTGAAAACGATGTCGTTTCCGGCGGCTTGATTATTTACGATAATTCGCTGATTGATCGCCAGCCGGTGCGGGAAGATGTGGAAATTATTGCCATCCCGGCTACGAAAATGGCTGATGAGCTGGGCAACACCAAAGCTGCCAACATGGTCATTGCCGGAGCATTGATAGAGGATAAAGACCTGATGTCCCAGCAGGTGGTCCTGAACTCGCTGGGAGATGTCCTGAAACGCAAGAATCTGGTGGAATTGAATCAGAATGCAATTCTAAAAGGGGCTGAGTTTGTCAAGAATCTGAAGAGTTAATCAGAATCACCTCCATTAATAGCAAATCCTTTCCAGCTTACTGCTTGGAAAGGATTTTTATAATAGTACGATTGATATATTACGAAATTATGAGTTATATCAATTCGCTACAAATAACTTTTGGTACCGGTGGTTTTTCGATCATTCTACTTTGGATATGTAGAATCTCATACAGGTTATGTCGAGTAAAAATTTCAGACAATTTTTTAATCAACGCTATCCCTGTCATTTTATTTCGTTTTATTCTATTAAGTTCTTCAATGACTGCAATTCGTCTCACTTTTTTAAATATATTTTCGAATAGTTCAATTTGTGATTTCAGGTCTTCATTGTCAGTTCCGTTGTAAATCTGTTGTAATTCCCTTATTAAATAGCGCTGCGACTCAGATAGGGTTATTGCATGTTTTTGCTCAAGATACCTTTCGACGACTTCCTTAATGAATTTATCTTTAATTTTATGAACGACTGTTGAATATCTTGATGGTATTGGAATTGGCTTCTTACCGATTTGGTTTTTCAGTTTTGCCAGAATTTCAGTTATTTCTCTTGTTAATATTTCTCCACTCTCGTTTACTAAATATAATTGATTATATCTATCCGCTTGACAGAATATATAATGTTCTTCTCCATCTGCTGATACCACACATCGCAAACCATCTCTAAGATTGGTTATTCGATTATATTCATTCGGATTATCCTGTTGCAACTGTCGAAGTTCCTCCTCTGCTTCATTAAAGCTGATATTTTCCTTTTCGAGTGATTGTTCAAATAAAGCCAACTGTTTTTGTTCTCTCTCGTATATTGCATACATTGCTTCTTGATTAATCTGCTCTGTATTATCCAAGATAGCCGAATCCTCTCCGATTGTATCATGAATTTCCTGAATCCTCTGGTGAACAACATCATGCAAATTCAAATTGCGGTCCAACTCGGTTTCTGGTAGAAAGTTAAATCCGAAAATTTTATCATATTCTGATCCAATCCGATCTATCCTGCCGAATCTTTGAATCAATTTGACCGGATTCCAATGGAGATCATAATTAATTATTTTATCACAATCCTGAAGATTTAATCCTTCTGAAAGGACATCAGTTGCTACAAGTGTTTGAATCTCGATCTCGTTCTTTCTAAAAGTGTAATTATTCGCCTTAGGCGAAAACCGATTAACAATTAACTGCTTACTTTCAGTTTGTGTAGATGCCTTCTTTATTTCCGGTTTACCAGTAGGATTTATATTTTCAAATATATAATCAACTGTTTCAGCTGATTCCGAGAAAATAAGCACTTTGCCTTTGTTTAAAGGTGTTTTATTTAGAATCTTAATCAAGGTTTGGAGTTTAGTATCCTTTTCAGGAGGAATTACTTTCTCATTTACTATTTCCATAACAGATTCCAAGACCTTCAAATCATGCCTGACATGTTTCTTCAAGCGCTCAATGTCAAAGTCATACGCGTCATATTGAAGACTTACTTCGCGTAGTAAGCGAATCAAATCTTCTTCACTATATTGGTCAGAGCCATAGAGTATCTTTTGGGCATCTTCACCGGCAGGGATAATACCTTTATCAATACTCTTTAAAAATGCATTATGGATTTTTATTAATCTGCCAATTGTCATTCTAAAGGCATAAACGCTGCTTTCAAAGCGTTTGAAAAGCAGTACACGCATAATCCCACGTAAATTTGCACCTGCCCGATGTAATTCACTGTAAGGTCTCACTTTCTGTTTTTCTTTTTTAACGTAATGCCATAATGCAAAACGAGCATATGTCAATTCACCCTGAATTGGGTCTTTGGTATAATCGAATTTGTGTTTTCCCAGAGTCTTCCGAATTTGGTCATAAAGACCTTGGTAAGTTTCTGAGATTGAATAACGAACAGTATCAATTAGTCGTTTCGGGAAAAAGGTTGGTTTACCAGCAACCTTTATATAGGCTTGTTTGTCACCAACCAGATAATCATCAAATTTATCGGGATCAATTTTCCTATGGATCACTGAATCATAGCCATAGTATTTCAAAATATGGATTCGTGTCCTGCGGACAAGAACATATTGAACAAGTTGCTGAAACATTCGGTTGGCAACACTTCTGGCGGTTTCGGGATTATTAATAATCTTAAAATACTCCTTAAGATTTGGCGGATGGATTGGAATCCGAGTAATATCTTCCGGGTGAAATAACTTGATTTGGTTGTAGACATCATTGGCGGCGCTATTTCGTGGTGTCGCCGTCATTAATAATATCTTCTTTTTGGATGTTTGGATGAAATCAAAAAGGACTTTATATCTCTGGGGTAAATGATGTCTGAAATGATGACTTTCATCTACCAAGATGAAATTTCTATCACGATACTTTATATCTTTAACCAGAAAATTCCATTCATCCGAATCTGGATCGCCTTCTTTTAAGAGAGATAAAGGAACGATTTCAGCATTCAGCGAATATTGAGCGTTATAATTTTTCCACATTTCCTCTAATGATTTCGGGCATATGATTAGTGGCTTGGCATTTTCTGTAATGCTAAAATGCTTCAGGACAGCTGCACCGATATAACTTTTCCCAACCCCCACAACATCAGCTGCGAAGGCACCACCATATTGTTTGATGATACCGATGAGTTGTTTGACAGCGACTTTTTGAAAATCCGCTAGTTGCTCGGTAATTTCATTAGTCCATAAAAATTCTTTTCCCTCAATACCTTCCAGACGATCTTTTAAAAGAGTATAGATTGTCTTCATGTAAATGTCATAAGGAGTTGCCTGTTTAATAGCCCAGGATTCTTTAAGTTCTTCCAGCATACTCTCATTAAAATCTTCCGATTCATCCCATAATTCGTTGAACCAATTTGTCAATGCTTCATGGTTTTCACCATTATCATGGACATAGACATTCAATTCCGTATTATTAGTTAAGCCTGCTAAGGAAAGATTACTGGAACCGACAATCGCTATCCCTTTTGAATTAGGTTGGGGATGAATAAAGTCGAATATATAGGCTTTGGCGTGAAGTTTTGATTTTACGTATACTTTCACTTTCAAACGTTCTTCGATAATCATTTCGTAAAGCATTTGAATCAGATTTTCGTTGTCTTGCGATTGGTCTATTTCCCCAATAACACAACGCACTTCGGCAACGGCCTGTTGT
>CAZJIU010000035.1:0-21846 GCA_964546145.1 uncultured bacterium | reverse complement strand
ATAGACGACAGCAGCAACAAGTGGCTGGGACTTCGAGGCGAAGGCGTTGCAAAATTTGATGGGGAAAAATGGACAAACTTTAATGAGTCTAATTCGGACCTGCCACAAAATCGGGTTAACTGTATCGCTATTGATGACAGCAATAACAAGTGGATCGGTTGCGACCATTTAGGAATGGCTAAGTATAATGATAAAAATTGGACGATATACAATAGCGGTAACACCGGTCTGGACTTTGATCGAATCCTCTGCATTATGTTTGATGACTCTGGTAATGTATGGATTGGTACGGAATATGCAGGTTTAGTTATGCACGATCATCAGAGCTGGTACAATTATGATGATGAGTTACCTCTCATTGGAAATGGTTTAATTCCATCCATCGCGATCGATGCGATGGATAACAAATGGATTACCGGCTGGTATAGCGGACTCACGATGTACGACGGAATCAATTACATTAATTACACGTCTGATAGTTCAGGTTTGCCGCATAATAATACCACCGCCATTGCCATTGACAATCTGAACAATAAATGGATCGGTACCGGGATTGGCTTGGCTACCTTCAATGAGAATGGGATTGTAACAGTTGGGTGCATTAATGATTTACTACCTGATAATTTCACCCTTAAGCAGAATTATCCGAATCCATTCAACCTCACAACAACCATTGCTTTCACTTTATCGAAATCCGATAAAATCAGTATAAAAATATATAATCTTACTGGTCAAGAAATAGAGACATTAATCAATAGCTATCAAATAGCCGGAGCACATGAAATAAAGTGGCAACCTGCAGGAATACCAAGTGGAATATATTTTTACCGTTTACAGACGGGTGCCTTTTCGGCAGCAAAAAAACTAATTCTACAAAAGTAAATGCTCTAATAGATTAAAGACAGCAAGTTAAGTTCAGTAAATAGGATGACGAATATAAATTGATGAATTATAATTCCTACAGATAATGTTTAACCACCGACTGCCTCGAGCCGGGAGTGTAAATATTACGCTCAAGCTTGATAATCGAATCAGAAATATGTATAATTGATGTGCAATGAAAGAAACAGGCAGAAGGGAAATAAATTTGTCTATAGAGAAATTATTTTGTTTCTTAATAGAGAAACATTCTGAAAAAATTTCTTCATTGAAAAACTTTTTTCTTAATAGAGAAACCTGTTTTACAAATAATAGAGCAGTATAAACATATGTTAGCCGAGGGAGAGGAAAAATATGACACTATTTGAGAAATGGCAAATTGTAATTCAAGTGGTTGGTATTTCCGGTTTATTAATTACTCTCTTCATTTATTATAAGCAGCTTCGCACTATGTCTGAGCAACTTAAAGTTGATCGAGGTGCGTCCTCTGCGCAGAACATACTTGCTTTAACAAACTTTCTTCAAGCACCTGAAGTCCGTTCCGCACGTGAAACTGTACGTACCAAGCTCGTTAATAAAGAATATACACTTTGGGATGATGCAGAGCGGAGTGAAGCCTCCATGGTGTGTTCGACTTATGATGTAGCAGCTATTATTATAAAATTGGGATTAGTTCCATCGCAACCATTTGTGGAAAACTGGGGGCAAAGTATCCGCCATTGTTACGAAGTTACTAAAGCGCTTATTGATGAGATGCAGAAACCCGAAAATTCTGGGCCAACCTACTGGGATGATTTTGAATGATTGTATCAGGAAGTGCTTGATAGTTAACTTGCAAATTTCGGCTAACAAGGCTTTTGCAACGGAGCGCAAAAAGCCGCGCCCGCTGAAAAGCGGCGTTAGGCGGATCATAACGTGGAGGATCAAATGCAACACCATAAAACTCGCTGGAAGCATTTACTATTCATTGGATTCGCAATTCTTTTATGTGGTTGTGAAACAAATTCCAGCAAGAATTATTCACCTACGGGTGAAATGTTAACCATCAACAATAGAAAAACTCATGTCAGAATCATTGGTAATGGAAAACCAACCCTAATATTCTTTAATGATATTGATATGTATGGCTCATTTAATTGGATACCATTGCAAAACTTAACTAGCTCGACATTAAAATCTATATACTATGATAGAAATGGCTATTACTGGAGTGACAAAGGAAAACAGCCTAGAGATGGAGAAATAATAGCAGGAGAATTAGAAGACTTATTAAACGCAAAACAAGAGAATGGTCCATATATACTCGTCTGTCATGCTATGGGCGCCATATATGGACGTATTTTTGCGGGTAGAAATATTGATAAAATAAAGGGAATAATTTTTATTGATCCAATTAACCCTGATCTATTTGACCGAATGGAAGAGATAGGAATAGAAAAAAAAATACCAAAGAAAAGTATACGACCATTAATTTGGCTGATAACAAACTTAGGAATACAGAAAAGCACAAATTTGAAGCAATATTCACTAAACGATGAACAATATGATGTTGCCAAGGCATATTTTAAGAAAAATAGCATGGCATGGTTTGATGAAACTGTGGCTTGTAAGGAATCAATGATCGAAGCAAAAAAATATAAAACATTTGGAGATATTCCATTTGTAATAATGACATCAGGTAGAGTTCATGAAAACTATACTAAGATAACAAAACTAGGGATTGAGTTACAAAAAGAACTATTGACCTTAAGTAGTCAAAGTAAGCAGATAATATATAAAGATGTAGGGCATTATATACAAGCAGAAAAACCAGAAATCGTTGTTAGTATAATAAATGAAATTGTTAATGAACATAAATAATGATTAAGAAAGACCGACTAACAATCGTTTCCAGCGGATTGAAACCGCCGAAGATCTAAGCAAGTTTGTTGATTGGTTTCAAGTTTAATGCTTTTATCAAGTTCATCTTAATGGGGTTTCAACCGCTGAAACGTGAGTTAGGCCGATACAATATGGTGATCAGCAAACAATCACTCTATTTTTACGCAGGCGTTGCAAATGCTCTAATAGCTCTTGCAATCATTCCAATCCGCACAACAACAATCGGACAAAGTCACGTCGGGGCGCATTTATTAGGATCAGCACCAAGTTTTTTCGGATTGCTGGCCCTGCTGATGTTATTGTTCTCGGCTATTAAACCCAAAGCATCATCCACTTTCTGGATTATTGTCATCATTATAACAGCAGGAACACTGGCTCACGAAATACTTCAAAACTGGACAGGTAGAGTATTCGATTATCTCGATATAATAGCAATTCTCTGTGGCTTTCTCACCTTTTGTTTAATTAACATTATTACTGGAAGATTATCTAAAACAAGGCCTAACCAGCGGGTAGAGCCTACGCCTAACGGCGAGGCTCACCCATAACGTTATACGTATGTCATAAAAAAGACACTAATGGGATAAGGAAACTTATTGATTTTTTTTAAAACAGGATTACAAATAATTGTAAAAGGAAATAAGAACTTATGAAAACAATATCAAGAATCATTATTGCTGTTATTTCACTTATGATAATTTCACAAGCATCAGCCCAAGATACAATAAACTATAAAACTGTATTTCCCTCAGGTATTTTTGTAGGTTACGGCTTGGGTCTATATTCGGTAAAAGATGAATATGTATCCAAGGAGAAATATTCAGGTACTCTGCCCTACCTTAATGCAGGCTGGACAAACAAGCATGAAAAATATGTTTACCAGATCGGAATAGGATTTCAATCGTCTTCTAATCTTAAAAATTATAATGTAAGTACGAACGTTTTTCAATTTTCCTTAAATCAGGGATTCCTTTACTCCTTATCTGAATTCTCTCTTTTCTCAAAAAAAGCGTATGCTTATTTAGGTCCTTCATCAGAAGTATTCGTATTTGTTAATAAACAGAACATAGCTGTCACTGGATTTGATTATTCACTATCAGTTGCCATATTAATATCCCTTGGATTAAGTTCTGAGATCATTTATCCATTATCAGAAAAATTTAATATTGAAAACTCTTTGAATTTTAGCGTCTTATCGCTGGGTTTGCGAATGGTCGATTTGGAAGAAGATAACGAATCACCAGCTAAGTTGTTGACACTATTTTCCGGTACAAATGGATTATTTCGGCTTGGAATAAGATATTTCCTGTTAAAAAATTTATCAGTGAGAGCAGCCTATTTATTGGGTGTAACAAGAATAAGTAGCTGGGCGCCACTTTACGTTGCAAGCGATAATTTTGTATTTACTTTAACGTATGGTTTTTAATTGGGTAGTTTTTATATGAGAAAATGGCACTATTTTATTATTATTTTCGTATGCCTACTTACTTCATGCAAAGATATTCTGGTCACTTCACCACATAACAATCAAAATGTTGAGGATTTTGAGGCAGCGTGGAAGAGAATACGTGATGTATATCCATATCTTGAATTTAAGAAGATCAATTGGGATTCAATTCATATTATATATCGTTATCGAGCTGAAAAAGCACATGGGGATGAATTCTACCTCGTGCTGTGTGATTTGTTAGCAGAGTTAAAGGATGGTCACGTATCTTATCGGACAGAAGGTGGTGGAGATGTATATCCCTACTATCCTCCGCGCCAAAGGAAAGATAGACACGCCTATAGTCCATTTGTAGTTCGAAAATATTTTGATAAATCACTTCGACTTACGAAAAGCAATAAGATAGAATATGAAATTTTACCTAATAATATTGGCTACGCATTTATTTCCGATTTTCATAAAAATTATTTAATAAATGAATTCCCTGGAGTTTTGGAGTATTTAAAAAATACAAAAGGACTAATATTAGACATTCGTCAGAAAGTAGGCGGTGATTATCAAAATGTTGAAGCTGTTGTGACTCGATTTTTGAGCGAACCACTTGTCAGAAACGATGCTTATACATATGGTGAAAAATGGGTGTTACCTCCATTCAAACCTCTGGAACCATTCATCTATACCAATTCGGTTGTAGTTTTGATAAACGGCTCCACCTTTAGTGCGGGTGAGTTAACAACAGAAATATTAAAGCAATTGCCACAAGTCACAGTAGTCGGTGATACGACTGGCGGAGGTTCACTTGGTGGAGGAGATGAGAGTATTTATTATTTGCCAAGCGGAAAATCTGTCAGAATCGGATTTATCGATCAAAGGCGTTATGATGGACTTCCCTGGGAATGGCTCGGTGTTGCACCAGATATCCGGGTGGAGCAAACTGAAGTAGATATTATTGCAGGAAGGGATAAGCAATTGGAGTATGCGATTGAACTACTGAAGTGATTATATATTCAATTCAATATTTTGTCAGCTAACAATCGGCTGGAGCTGACCGAAACCGCGATGTGCGAATTTGATTTTTTGGATGCCCGCATCAGTTAACATTAAAAATGGACGTCCTGTGCTCCGCAGGTTTCGGTCAGGTGAGCGAGGCCGTTATGGCATATAAAGAAGTATAGCGGAACAAATAAAAAAGTATTGCATATATCTTGGTGACGTATTAATATTGTGGCGAATGACGTACAAGGAGATGATATGCAAACAAAATTAACTTTAAGAATGGAAGATGAACTTATAAATATGGCGAAATCTGTTGCCGAAAAAAAGGGCAAGTCACTCTCAAAAATGGTCGCTGATTACTTTAAATTACTCACTAAAAAAGAATTATCTGAAGATATTATCGAATTACCGCCCAATGTTAAATCTTTATATGGTGCTCTGGCTGATTCAAATATAGATGAATCTGATTATAAGAAATACCTTGAAGGTAAATATTTATGAAAATCCTATTTGATACGAATATAATATTGGATGTATTGCTTCTTCGTAAACCTTATTATGCTTCTGCAACATTTTTGTTGTCTGAAGTCGAAAGAGGAAATATTGAAGGCTATCTATGTCCGATAACTATAACTACTATCGGATATTTAATTACAAAAGTAAAAGGATCAAATGAGGCGAAGAAACTGATTAAAAACCTTCTAAATATTTTCGAATTAACGGAACTAAATAAACCAATATTTGTAACTTCTTGCAGCCATAAAATCAACGATTTTGAAGACGCAGTATTACATGAATCTGCACGTTCCAGTAATATTGAAGGAATCGTAACCCGCAATGTTAAAGACTTCAAATACACTTCCGTAAAAGTATACGATCCTGAAGAACTAATAGGAATTATCAAGTCATATTAGAAGAAAAGGCCATAACCATTGAGTGCACCAAACAACCAGAGCTGCTCGATGAACTCAGGTTTTTAGTATTTCATCAAGTCTATGAAAAGAAAAAGAACAACACATTTTTATCTGGCTGTAGGTTATGCTTCACCGTTATATGTATGTCTTAAAAAAGACACTAATGTTATAAGGAATCTTATTGATGTTTTTTTTAACCAGGATTAAAAATAATTGTAAAAGGAAATAAAAACTCATGAGAACAAGATCAAGAATCATTATTGTTATTATTTCACTTATGATAATTTCACAAGCATCCGCCCAAGATACGATAGACTATAAAACCGTATTTCCAGCCGGTATTTTTGTGGGTTATGGTTTGGGTTTATATTCGGTAAAAGATGAATATGTATCCAGGGAGAAATATTCAGGTACGCTGCCCTGTTTTAATGTGGCATGGGTGCGATTTCATGAAAAAAACGCTTACCGTTTAGAATTTGAGTACCGCAACTCGAGCAAGATTTCCAATAACAAAATTTCTGCCAAAGTGGGGCAATTTACTTTTAGTCAGGATTTTATTTATTTCCTCGGAAATGTTTCCGTTTTTTCCCGAAATATTTATGCTTATCTGGGCCCTTCGGTGCAGTTTTTCTATTATGACATCAATTATAATTTTGCTGCTCCCGGGACATTTATATCTCCAAAAACATTCGGTCTAATGGGCTCCTCAGGAATTAATTCAGAACTTATTTACCCGATCAATAACAAATTAATAGTGGAAAATTTTCTACGTTTAAATCTAATCTCGTTTACCATTAAAGATAATGATGAGCGAAAATATGGGGACGAATCAGATCCGACCGTAGTTTCGGTATTGACTGCAACAAAATGTGATTATGCCTTTTCAGTGCGCTATTATTTGATTAACAACGTTTCAATTTCCTTAGGATATCGTTTCGATTTCTCACGCATTAATAAATGGGATCCATACATCGCTGCCAGCGACAATTTGTTCATATCTTTAAATTACAGGTTTTAATCATGGTTAAGACAAAACTGCTACTGTTTATAATCTCAGCCATTTTACTGACTGGCTGCGCGGATATGATCGTTAATCCAGCAAATTCAAATCTTAATGTAGAAGATTTTAACGCCGCCTGGGAAAGAGTCAATACTATCTATCCCTATCTCGAATTTAAGAAGATTGACTGGGATAGTTTATACATAGTTTATCAACCCAGAGCCGAGCAAGCCCAAGGAGATGAAATTTACTCGGTCCTGATTGATATGCTGGGTGAATTAAAAGATATGCACGTGAGTGTGGGAACCGAGGGTGGTAGATTGATAGAGACCTATCATGGTCCAAGATGGTTGAAAGATAAATATTCATTCGATCCTATTATTGTCAGAAATTACTTTGATAAGGAACTAAAAATCACTGGGGAAGGTAATATCGAATATGAAATAATCCCTGGGAATATCGGATATATTTATATTGGAAGCTTCAATGTTGCTAACCTGAAAGACCCTTTCTACAAAGCTCTAAATTATGTTAAAGATACAAAAGCACTGATATTAGATATACGGCATAACAATGGCGGATCCACTCAGCATGTTGAAACAATAGTTAACCGGTTTATAACTTCTACACTTGAAAAACCTAAAAGTTATTTACTTGGCGCGCTGACGCCATCAACACCTTTTAAGCCGCAAGGTCCTTTTCAATATGTTAATCCGGTAGTTGTTTTAATCAATGGTGTCTGTGTCAGCGCAGCGGATTATTTCCCTGAAGTAATGAAACAGATATCAACGGTTACAGTCGTTGGTGATACAACAGCTGGAGCATCTGCAGCTGCTGCTATTGATGTTCCAGCCAGATATGAGCTTCCCAGCGGGAAAAAAATTTACGTTGGTACGTCGGATCTCCGCCGCTATGATGGATTACCCTGGGAATGGATTGGTGTTGCACCGGATATCCTGATTGAACAAACAAAAGAAGACCTTGCAAACGGAAAAGATAAACAGTTGGAATATGCAATTAAGCTGTTAAGCGGTTAATTGATAACAGCGACGTTTTGCTAACTTAAATTAGCCTGTAACAATAAATTAAAATTTCAGGCAGCATATTATTAAGTTTTGACTGACAATTCAGATAATCTAAAAAAAAGCCCGATCACATCGGGCTTTTTTATTTTAGCAATTATTCTACCGTCACCGACTTGGCGAGGTTACGCGGTTTATCTATGTTACATCCGCGCCTATCGGCAATCATATATGCCAGAAGCTGCAGCGGCACAACCGTTAAAAACGGGCTGAGTTCCATAATCGTTTCCGGAATGAAAATGACATAGTCTGCCAGTTTGCCGATGCGTTTATCGTCTTCATTGGCGACAACAATCACCACTCCATTGCGGGCTTTGACTTCCTGAATATTGGAGAGTACTTTGTCATAGGAGTTATCCCGAATACAGATGAAAATTGTCGGCATATTCCAATCAATCAAGGCAATCGGACCGTGTTTCATCTCGGCTGCCGGATAACCTTCGGCATGAATGTAGCTGATTTCCTTTAACTTCAACGCTCCTTCCAGGGCAATCGGATAGTTAACACCCCGGCCCAGAAACAGGGTATTTGATACTGAGTAGCAGACTTTCATGATCGTCTGAATCTGCTCCGCATTTTGGAGAACCCGCTCCATTTTTGCGGGAATTTCGCGCAAGCTTTTCAAATACTGCTGCAGCTGCTGATCATCAATCAACCGCCGATTATAAGCAATCATCAAGGTCAACAAGAAAAGTACCTCAAGTTGAGTAGTAAAGGCTTTGGTCGAGGCGACACCAATTTCGGGACCAGCCTGAGTAAACAGCGTAAAATTACTGATTCGGGCAATCGTACTCCCCAGCACATTACAGATCGAAAGCACCTGTGCCTGGCGCTTTTTAGCTTCCTTAATGCCGGCAATGGTATCTGCCGTTTCACCACTCTGACTGATGGCAATCACCAGGGTGCGGTGATCCAGGATTGGATTGCGATAACGAAATTCCGAGGCATATTCCACTTCAACCGGAATTTTTACCAGCGATTCGAGCCAGTATTCCGCTACCAGACCGGCATGCCAGGAAGTACCACAGGCAATAATCACTATTCGTTGAATCTCGCTAAACTGATCTGGTTTTATAGCGTAATGAAAACGAATATCGTTTTGCACGACATTCGCATTGAGCGTAGTTTTCAATTTCTCCGGTTGTTCGAAAATCTCCTTGAGCATAAAATGTTTATAGGAGCCTTTCGTGCTGTCGGCATAGGTCAGATCATAAGCCTGTAATTCTTTTTCGATATTTTGCTCTTTGATAAAATCATAAAATCCGATTGCCTGAGTTGGAGCATCATAAACTAACAGCTCGCCGTCATTCATATAATATACAGATTCCACAAACGGAATCAGGGATTGAAGGTCAGAAGAGATATAAAAATTGCCACCCTGAAGGGCTGCTACCAGCGGGCTGCCGTTGCGCGCGGCAACGATGGTATCACTATTTTTCTCAATTGCCACAAAGGCAAAGTTGCCCTGGAGCATTCCGGCAACTTTTTGGACTGCCTCGGCGAAAGAGTTATCTTTCAAAAAGTGCGCAATCAATTTGGGAATAATTTCCGTATCCGTCTTGGAGTAGAATACATCTCCCTCGACGTATTGCATTAGGTCTTCCACATTTTCGATTATGCCGTTATGCACCACATACACCCGTTTGTCAGAATCATAATGGGGATGAGAATTCTCAATATTAACCTCACCATGGGTCGCCCAGCGGGTATGACCGATTCCCATGAAAGCATCTACCGATTCCATTTTGGTTACTTCGGATATTTTGCCGACCTTTTTCTCCAGAGTAATAGTATCCCTGGTTTTTAGGGCAATTCCCCAAGAGTCATAGCCCCGATATTCGAGCGATTTCAAACCGCTGACAATGACCTTAGCACAATTTTCTTTGCCGGTATATGCAAAAATTCCACACATTTTTTTTCTCCGTTCAAGAGTCTACAAAAAGATAATATTTTGGTGGTCTTGAGTCTTTGATCTAATTCAGTGGCAGTAGCAAGTAAATCAGTTTTCCTCGCGATAAATCAAACGCGCTAAAATTAACTGATAACAAATCCAAAGACAATAACTATTTTTATTCGACAAGACTGGTAAAATTCGTCTCTACTATTTCTGATAATAGCGCCCGACAATTTTAAACAACTTGACCATACCGCTGATCCGCCGGCGAAAATTTTGCCCGTAGAGAAAATTCAATAGTCCGACCAATCCATCGTATACCTTCTTACTATACGGTAACCACCAGAGATTCTTTTTGGCAAAAGGTAAAACGTCATTGACGATCACCTGCGGTTGAGTCATTTCACTAAAACCAATTTGGCCGTGAGTTCTGCCAATTCCCGATTCTTTGAAGCCGCCCCAGGGTGTCTCCGCTAATCCGTGACTCATCATATGATCGTTAATCATCACCGAGCCGACTTGCAGCTGGCGGGCGATTTTAATCGCGTGGCGACGACTGCGCGACCAGACCGAAGCGGTCAAGCCTAAATTGGAATCATTCGCCAACCGAATTGCTTCCGCTTCGGTGTCATATTTCATAACCGCTAACACCGGACCGAAAGTCTCTTCGCGCATGATCTGCATATCATGATTGACATCGGTCAAAACGACTGCCGGCAGAAAAAGTCCCGGCGATTCTGACGGATATTGCGACTGGGCATAGATCTTAGCACCCTTATTCACGGCATCTTGAATATGACGTTGAATCTTTTCAAAATTTTGGCGGGTAGTGATTGCACCCATATCAGTCTCGAAATTGTCATCAATTCCCACCCGGATAGTCTCCACTGCCGCTTTTAGCATCTCCAGAAACTGATCATAGACAGCTGCATGGACATAGATTCTCTCAACGGCGGCACAAGATTGACCGGCATTCGAAAGCCCGGCCCAGACTGCTCCTCCCACACTGCGACTCAGGTCGGCATCCTGGCAAATTATCATTGCATCTTTGCCACCTAATTCGAGCACCACCGGTGTTAAAGTGGCAGCGGCTTTTTGCATGATATATTTACCTACCTCTACTGAGCCGGTAAAAAATAGCTTATCCACTCCATTTTCAAGGAATGCCTCACCCGCCTCTTTTCCAGGCAAGTTGAGGTATTGAAAAATTCCGTCGGGCAGTTCGGCCGATTGAATACATTCTTCGAGGATTCGGCCAACTTGCTGGGTTTCGCTGGCGGTCTTTATAATAACTGCATTGCCGGCTAACAGCGCCATAATTATCTCGGAAAAAGGAATTCCAAAGGGATAATTCCACGGTGAAATAATTCCGATAACACCATAAGGCACCCGGTAAATTTTACTACGTTTATACGAAAGCAGCCAGTTGCCGCTCGCCACTTTGCAGGGTTTCAAAAAACGCTGCGCCTGGTGGGAATAATAGCTCAGCGCCATACAAGCCGGTAAAATCTCCGTCGTCAGTGCGTCAATGCGCATTTTACCATTGTCCAGAGCGATTATCTCGGCAAGGCGCTGAACATTAGCAATCAGAAAAGTTCTTACCCTGCGAACATACTTGATTCTTTGCTTGACGGGCAACGCCGCCCATTCGGGCTGAACCCGCCGGGCTTTTTGCAAGGCGGTCAAAAAATCTTCCCTGGTATTCAAGCGAGATTCACCAATCTGCTCACCTGTTGCCGGATTATAACTTATCGTAAATCTGCTCAAAGTTGAATTCCCCCCGAATTTCTTTATTAATCACTATAATTAATTAACCAAAAAATGTAGAAAAAATAAATTGTTGAAACAAGACAATCCCGGAAAGTAGTATGATTTATCTTACCTATTTGATAAATTTAAAAAGGATAAATAAGGTATGGTTAATATTCCAAAAGCGACTACATTGTATAATCAAATATGTAACGAATCAAAAAAACAACCATCCAATAGTCAAAGAAAGAAAAGAACAAAAGGAGGATAGAAAAATGGGAACTAAAGGAAGAGAAATCGTTGGGATGGACAAAGGCAAACTGATCAAATTACTTAATCAAGCCTTTGCCGATGAGTGGTTAGCCTATTACCAGTATTGGGTCGGAGCAAAAGTAGTGAAAGGCCCGATGCGGGGTGCCGTCGCGGCTGAGCTCGAAGAGCATGCTGCTGAGGAACTTAAACATGCTGGGATGCTTACCGATAGAATCCTGCAGCTTGGTGGCTCCCCAATACTTAAACCTGAAGATTGGTACAAAATGACCAATTGTGGTTACGACGCTCCTGAAAATCCAGCTGTCAAGGTTATCCTTGAACAAAACATCAAAGGAGAGCAGTGCGCCATCGAAGTCTATCAAAAATTACTGGAGACCGTTAAGGACAAAGATCCGATTACCTATCATCTCGTGTTGGAAATTCTCGAGGATGAAGTCGAACATGAAGAGGACCTTCAGACTCTGGCGGAGGACTTAGAGTTGATGGGAAAGGGCAAGTAAAAATGATTAAATTAGGCGAACGAATTCAGGAAGGTGACTGGAAAGCGGAAAAGCATGTTCCGGTCATTGAGTGTCCCGAGCAGGTGAAGGCCAATGAGTTATTCGAAGTGAAAGTCAGCCTGGGCAAGGAGATTGCTCACCCGAACACAACCGAACACCACATCAGCTGGATCTCGCTCTACTTCCATCCGCAGGATGAGAAGTTTACCTACCAAGTTGGGCACTTCGAATTTGGTGCCCACGGTGAGTCGGTTGAGGGAGCGAATAAAGGACCCGTTTATACCCATCATGAGGTAAAAACATCACTAAAAATTGGTAAGCCCGGTACACTTTATGCCCTTGCTCTCTGCAATATCCATGGACTCTGGCAGTCGGCTAAAGAAATAAAAATTTAAGTCAAGTAAATCAATTGGAGCCGAGGTGGATTTAGCCTCGGCTCTAAGATCGAATAAACCTATTTAAGAAATCTACGAAGAGGTCAAATGTCAACAGAATTTAACATCGCCGAAATTTTTGAAATCGCCCTGCAGATCGAGCGCAACGGCGCTAAATTTTACAAAAAAGCAGCCAAGCAGGTAACCGATCAAAGTCATAAATTTCTATTTCTAGACCTGGTTGATATGGAACTCAAACACGAAAAGATTTTTGCACATTTGAAAGAAAAAATTGTTGGCCAACAGCAGCTGCTATCAAGATTGATTGATCCCAATGCCAGCGCCGCCAGCTATCTGCACTCTTTTGCCGACGGATATATCTTCAATCTGAACGACGATCCCTCCAATTTTATAAACGATCAACGGAGTATCGAAGAAATTTTGAATTATGCAATCGGTCTGGAAAAGGATTCGGTCGTTTTTTACTACGGATTGCAGGACCTGGTACCGTCGGAATTCGGCAAGGACAAGATCAATTTAATTATCAAAGAAGAGCTGAAACATATCTTCTATTTGAATAATAAAATCAAAGCCCTCTATACTACCTGAGAATAATCATATACAGATTAAATTAATATAAAGGGATTGAGGGGTTCTTATTTTTTTATATCTCTTTACCTATCTTACCTCAGTTACAAAGGCAAAGAATTACTTTATGCCGAGTAAAACTACCGATATAATAAGAAGGCAAAAATGAGTCGGGAATTCAAAGCAGAAATGGCTTAACATTTAATTTATCAAGAAATGCATTCACCCGCTCAAATGCATCACGTTGGAGTATTTCTCTATCTTCTTCGTTGAGTTGTATTTCAAAATCCGCAGTCCAAACAGGACCAATACTATCAGGAGTCTCAAATTTACTTTTGATTTTACTCAACCCTTCGACGACCAACTTATTACCTATAAAAGGTTTAAATAACTTAACAAGCTCATCAATTCCGGTGGGATAATGCCGTATAACGAAATAAATATCCCAGGGATGCTTTTCTTTATACGATTCCCAAAGCGCCATACCTTTCATTACAATGAATGGTACTACATTTGAAACGTTAACAATAACTTCATTAATAGCGCCATCTGGCATTCTGGCGGATATTTTAACTTTTGTATAATCACTAAATGCTAGATCACTACCACGTGCTTTTCGCGCTTGGATATTCTGTATTCTCTGAGTCCGATGGCTTTTAGAAGTACCACCATATTCTGACGTTAGTAAATCAATCTGAACCCTGATAGGATTTCGACCTTCTCTTGGAACTTCCCTGTAAAAGGTGAAGGGTTGCTCGTTACTTGGCTGATATCCGTGGTTCTCTAATAATTGGAGGATTGTTCGGTAGTGCTCTTCACTGATATGTTCATGATCTAAAGCAAGGTCCACATCCATGCTGCCCGTATGCTCATTTTTATGGTCTGGTAGGAGGAAATAGGGAACCCAACCACCGACTAAAACTATATGATTTCTGTACTCTCCAAGCACAGTCAAGATTTCAACCATAACTGATAAACAATATTCAACTGCTTCCTGAGTATAGTTTTCCCGTGTTACCATATCTTCTTCAACCGTTCTTTAAGGATGAACTCTGCCGCTTCCTGTCCGCGTTCCTTGTAGGAATTCAAATCGAGATAGAGCTGTACATCCGATACAATGCTGACATTTTCGACTTTCTGCTTGAAATAAAATACACCTTCATCGTAGGGTCTCATCAGGATGACATTAGCACCTGAATCTACTTTTTTAAATTGACATGCTTCTGCAAATTTAGCCAAATCATACTCAATATATGCAAACACTCTTTTTAGACGTAAAAAAGGAGCTACGCGCATCGAACCGGATATCAGGCTAAATGCATATTGCAGATCTTGACTAGATGCCGTTTGAGCAATCTTATCTTCAATTACACCAATATCATCCAGGCTGTAAAACGATGCCATTTCATTATTGGTATAAGAATATTTTTCGGTCCATTTCAGTAATAATTGCTCTGGTGACTTTAAGATCAGTTTACCTCCGTCTGTCTCAGCCAAGTAATCGTAATTTAATAGTTCTCTTTTCAGGTTCGAAACCTGTCCAAGGCTTAGATTGGATGTTTTGGCTAAATCCTTAACATACCAAGGCTTTTTCGGATCGTTTAACAATACTCTCAACAGGCGGGTTGATTTGGGTGAAAATACCGATCGTAACGGACGGGTACTGGGATATTTATTAGGCTTTCCATCGGACTTCATATAGATACCGGGTAGTTTCAATAGATAATTGCCCGACAAATCAAGATAGTTAAATCCCGATTCAACGCATATCCGCCGCGATACTTCTGAAAGAAATGGCGCTACAACTAATCCATATATATTCTTCCGACCTTTCATATACGAATTCAATTGAGAAATCGCCAGGCGAATATTACGGGGCAATCCCTGGCTCTTGGCTTCGATCCAGATTTCATATGTCTTACCGGTTTTGGTTTTCAAATCAATCACGAGATCGACTAAAGCCTGTTTTTCAAGGCGATATTGTTCAATGGTAACTAGTCCAGTCTCAGGCAGTAATTCTTGGATTTGCTGTTTTAACTTCTCAATGACATCATTTTCTTTTAACATAATTTCACTATATCCTTTGTTTCAGCGTTTGCTGAAAGATACGATATACTGAAACGAAATACAAGCAATTTAAATTGTGTGTAGTGCCAGAGTAATTAGCTGGATTATTTCCTCAGCCCATCTCCACTAAAATCTCATTGCGCTGCTTCATTTTGGACAGCGGAATAAAATTTCCGCTAAGCGACTCGTCGTTCAGGGTAACTCGCTTAACTCCCTGCTGAACGCCAGCTGGATTCTGCACAGTTATCACCAACTCTTTACTCCTGAATTTGCGGAGTATTTTATATTCCTTCCACGTTGGAGAGATACAAGGATCAATCAGCATTCCGCTAAATTGCGGGCGAATGCCGAGAATGTACTGGGTAATTGCTACGAAATTCCAGGCGGCGGTACCAGTCAGCCAGGAATTTTTCGCTTCTCCCGGCTTATAGGCATCCTTACCGGCAATCATCTGGGCATAGACATAGGGTTCGGTACGGTGCAATTCACTAATATCTTCCAAATAAGCAGGGCTGATTTTGCGCCAATATTCAAAAGCCCGATCGCCGCGTCCCAACTTCGCTTCGGCAATCATGATCCAGGGATTATTATGGCAGAAGATGCCGGCATTTTCTTTATAACCCGGGATGTAAGTCGAAATTTCACCATACTCGATGTAATATTTCGTAAAAGCGGGATTTTGCAGCACTAATCCGTATTCACAATCGAGATACTTTTTGACTGAATCAAGGGCTTTTTGCATGCGTTCATCTTTTTGACCAATTCCAGCCATGCAGCAAAATCCTTGCGATTCGATGAAAATCTTACCCTCTTCATTCTCGTGGCTGCCGACCTTGCGTCCTTTGGCATCATACGCCCGCAAAAACCAGTTACCATCCCAGCCGAATTTGTTGATGCTCTCAATCATTGCATCAATATGCTTATGAGCCTGGCGAGACTCCTCCTCTTTGCCCAAATGTTCACACAATTCGGCAAACTCATTGCCATAAAGAACAAAAGCCCCGGCAATCATTAAAGACTCGGCAACTTTGCCATCCATTTTATTAACGCCAGTTTGAAAAGACTGATCCGGATCGGTGTTATAAATATTCAGATTGAGGCAGTCGTTCCAATCGGCCCGGCCAATCAGCGGCAATTTATGCGGGCCTAAATGATTCACCACATGATAAAAAGAACGCTTCAGATGTTCAAACATAGTTGCTTGATTTTCGGGATTATTATCGAAAGGCACCTGTTCATCTAAGATAGAAAAATCACCAGTCTCTTTCAGATAAGCAATCACTCCGCAAATTAGCCAGAGTGGGTCGTCATTAAAATTGCCACCGACTTCGTAGTTGCCACGTTTTGTCAGCGGTTGATACTGATGATAAGCGCCGCCATCTGCGAATTGAGTAGCGGCAATATCCACCAACCGCTCCCGGGCTCTCTCAGGAATTAAATGAACAAAGCCCAGGAGATCCTGGGTGGAATCCCGGAATCCCATGCCGCGCCCGATGCCCGATTCAAAATAAGAGGCACTCCGCGACATATTAAAAGTAACCATGCACTGATATGGCGTCCAGATATTCACCATGCGATCGGTCTTTTCATTTTCCGTTTCAATCTGATAGACGGAAAGTAACTCACTCCAGAAATCACGCAGCTGCTGTATTGACCGCTCCACATCCTGAACAGTTGAAAAGCGGCGCTTCATCTCCTCGATTTTGGTTTTATTAATATTCCCCTGAGCATCCCATTTTTGATTATCCGGGTATTCCACATAACCCAAAATGAAAATATAGGTCTGCTGTTCGCCGGGATTCAGGTTGACATTAATTAGATGTGAAGCGATTGGCTGCCAGCCAAATGCCATCGAATTGCGCGATTTACCCGCGAAAACAGCATTTGGATGCGCCGGCCCGTTGTGGATTCCCATAAAGCTTTCTTTGTCACAATCGAAGCCATTGATTTTGGCATTGACCGTATAAAAAGCAAAATGATTCCGGCGATCTTTGTAATCGGTAAAATGAATTATTGTGCTGCCGTCAGCTTCAGCCCGACCGATGGAAAAGGTCCGCTGAAAATTGGTCATATCTTCGAGCGCATTCCAGAGACAAAATTCCACATAGGAAAATAATTTTATCTTTTTAGGAGAATTGCCGGTATTGGTCAGGGTTAGCTGCTGTACTTCCCCATTAAAATCGAGCGGCACGAAGGTTAGTACTTCAGCCTGCAGATTGTTCTTCTTGCCGGTAATTCGCGTATAGCCTAAGCCATGCCGACATTCGTAGAAATCCAATTTGTGCATAACCGGCTTCCAGCCGGTATTCCAGACCTCGCCATTGTCATTGATATAAAAATATTTCCCGTTATCGTCTAAGGTCGAGTTATTATAACGATAGCGGGTTATGCGCCGTAACCTTGCGTCTTTATAAAAACTATAGCCACCACCAGTATTGGAGATGATCGAGAAAAATGCTTCATTTCCCAGATAATTGATCCAGGGATAAGGTGTCTCGGGAGTGTTAATTACATATTCTCTCTTTTCGTCATCAAAACGGCCAAATTGCATTCATCGTCTCCTATAAAATTCGACTGTCAAATTATAGATAAAACGGTTCAAATATAAAAAATAAATCCGTTAGGAAAAAGGAAGTAGTAAGAGGAATTTGAGTCGAACAATTGAGCGATTAAATAAATTTTTATTTCCGGCAGTGAAAAAGCAGCCGCTTATTGTTCTTTTGGCTTAACAACTTTGGTAGCTCCGGAAAGGGCATCTACATCCACTTCCGGATCGAATTTAGCCTGGAGGAGTCCGCCCCTAGCAGTTTTTAAAAGCTTCCAGCGGCTAATGTCAATTGAACCCACAATCAATTCAGGTACATTGTAATTCATGATAAAAGTATCATAGAATTCGGGATCTTTTTGGGGCAGCAGAAAAGGTTTAGCCGCATTGCCTGCCGGGTCAATATAGCTGAAATACAACCGCGAACACAAGCCGTCTTTGCGCTTACTGGCAAAAACAAACCAGCGACCATTGCTCGACCAGCTATGATAGCTTTCACTGCTGGGACTATTGACCGGCAGCTGGCGATACGCTCCGGTGGTTAAATCGAGCAGATAAAGATCACTGGAATTAAAATGAATCGCGAAATAGCCATAATCACTCATTGTGAATAGCAGGTATTTGCCATCCGGTGAAATTTTTGGAAAAGAGACACTTTTACCCAGCTTGCTGGCGATCAGCACCGGCTCGATTTTACTCCATTGATTCGTTTCGACATTATAGGGAATGCGCATAAGATCATAGCGGTATTCGTTATATTTGGTCTCTTTTTTCAGTTCCGGACCACTGCAGAAATACAGATACTCGCCGTCCGGCGACCATTCCGGCAAATTTTCTAACCGCTTTGTTGAAACTTGAGGTGATGTAGTTACTATATTGGTTTCGGTATCATAAACAACTATATCGGAAGCGTTATCCCGGACATATATACTGGCATCCTTTCGCGCGTGAAAGGACTGGACAATTCGATTAACCGAGAAGGCAACATGCCGGCCATCGGGATGCCAGGCGGGATAAACACCGGCCGACATAGTGTAATCGGTTTTAGTGTTGACCTTTTGGGCCTTATCCCCTCTGACAATCATCGTCCCACCGTAATTACCACGCATATGAAATAGCATAATCTCGGGATTATGTTGACAAAAGGAGTGACAATTCATACAGTTATGTTTGGTGACCCGATTGGTAAAGATCGGCGACTCATCAAAATTCTCGATATTCCGCTGATAAATGCCCATCTCCCACCATAAAACGTAACCCGGATTGATCAGCCGGTAGACTACATGCGAATCAATTTTCTGGTTGGCAATGTAGTTCTTGATAGTGCGATATTTCTGCCATCCTAAATCCGGTGCTTTAAAATAGACATCAATCAATAGCTCTTCTCCCCGATTTTGGGATAAGAGGCGACGCCAATGGTGTTGCGGTATTTTTACTATCTGATCAGTTCGCAGGCGAATCCGCTTACGATTCGCTTTAAGAGTATAAATTTCGACATAGTAATTGGCTGCTCGCTCTTTGATCTTAAAATTCAGTGGAGCAATATTGGGGGGAATGACACTACCGATATAGTCAGGATCAATATTCGGCAACCGGTCAATTTCAAGGTAACCTTTGGTGCTCGGTTTAGCACAAAATTGCAGCCCTAAACCACAGATGAAAAAAATCCCGATAAGAAACGAGATCCTGGTTTTAATAGAGATCTTCATCTATTTTTCTCACCTTTAATTCGAGGTTAGTGACTAAGGGCGTGACGTAACGGACATAATACCAGAGAGTATTACCGAACTCGCTCGCTAACAAGGATTGGGCTTTCTTGCGATCACTAATATTTTCCATCAGAATCGTATTAAATTTCGAAAATCGCTCGACTATCTCGGAACTTATATTGTACTTACTGAGATCAATTTCTTTTGGATCCCTTAGTTCTAATAATATGAGTGTTTCCTGAATGTGGCGGGGCGTATACGGGTAATTAAAATTTTTATATTTGTCAAGATGCTTATAAACATTTTTCAATTTACACTCTAACAGATTGTAAGCGATGAGATACTCAAAAGCCATCCGGTTATCCGGATCTTCTTTGAGCAGCTGCACCAGATCGTAGTCGGGATGTTCATCGTTAATAAAAAAATCTGTATGGGGCTGCTGCGCCCGCTTGAGCTGCATAAAATCATCGGTAAGACATAAATAGGGATCGTCAATATATGCCTGATAGTGCTCTGCCCAGCTACGATGGATTATACTTGCACTTAAAAGAGCTGTGAATTTCTGCGCGGCAGCATATTTTTCATTGATGATACCGGTCAGGCAGAGTTGCTTCAAAATTCGCGGATCATAACGGAACTTGGTTTGGGCTTCAAAAGCCAGCGCTTCAGCAGCTTTGATGTGCCCCAATTCTAAATAGAGTTCACTCGCCGGAAGTGCGATCTGACTGGCAATTACTTTATTGATAAACAGTCCGTCCGTTCCTAATACCTGTCGCATGGCAAACAGATTATCGAGTAGCTGTCCGGTATGATATAAAGCCCGGTTAATATTGAAATTCGTCAAGCGATCATAACCCTTCACGGACTGGGCTTGCTCGATTACTTCCGACCAGCGCCCCTGATAAGCCAGGTAATCAATCCGAATTTGCCTCTTATCGTTTTCGTCAAAAGAATAGCGGAGTACTAAATAACCGATAATCAGGATCAGGATGGACTGCCCGACAATCGAAATCGGGCCAACAACACCACGCCTTTTACCGGGAATGGAATCAGCTGGCTTGCCAATAATATACCGATCAAATGTGAAAATTGCCGGCAGCAGGATTGGTAAAGCACTAAAAAACAGATAAAGAAAAACAGAGAGTCTAAACATAAAAGGCTGGAAAAAGGCACTGCTGGGGACGATGTACAGATAGGCTTCCGTAATCCCGATGAAAAATAGATAGCGACTGGCTATCAAGGGGCACAGGAGATAAAATCCAACCAGCATTCCGGAAAAATAGTACCGGGATGGCGACTCCCCATAAAATAATTCATAGAGCAATCCCAGTACGACCCAAAAAAGATAAATCCAACCGCCCGCCAGATAATAAAATAAGACCGATGAAATGATGAGGATGATTTTACCCCAACCCCCTGCTTTCAGGTAAAGAAAGAAAAACGCGATAGCGCAGAGATATTTGAGCGTGATGACCAGCGGGAAGTTGTAATGATTCTGTAAGAATAGTAATAAGATCACCGGTAAAAAGGCCAGCAATAAACTAATCTCGGAAGAGCGCAGCCTTTCAATAATCCTGTATAGCAACACCCAAATTCCAACAATCAACAAGGCCATGATTAGCGCACCGACGAAATTGTAGTAATAAAATTGAAAGAGGAATTGAGTAACTAACTCCATCAATCCCCCGGGATAGCTCAGGAATTCATTGATAAAGGTGCGGTTAAATAAAAATATGGGTTGATGAAGATGGTAATACAGTTGAGTTTGAAAAACAAAATGGTAGTAGAGTGTTAAGACTAAAAAGAAAACAAAAAAAATGAGACTCAATACGTAATTTCTGGTTCTTCTTTCCATACTAATCTCAGTTTATTAAAGCAGTCCAAAGAATAAATCTAATAATCTGTCGGAATAATGCAATTTCATAGAGCATTAACTTACATCCCGACT
>CAZJIU010000034.1:0-22208 GCA_964546145.1 uncultured bacterium | reverse complement strand
CGAGGAATTAGCTGATATTGAGGTTAATGCCTGTCCCGGCTGGGGCAGCTGCTCTGGCATGTTCACCGCCAATTCGATGAATTGTTTGTGCGAAGCGATTGGGATTGCCCTGCCCGGTAACGGGACAATTTTAGCCGAAGACAAACGGCGTCGGGAACTCTATCGTAAGGCTGGCAAACGGATTGTCGACCTTGTCCAGAAAGACTTAAAACCATGTGACATTATCACCCGAGAATCTCTCGATAATGCCATAATTCTGGATATGGCAATGGGTGGCTCAACGAATACCGTTCTCCATTCATTGGCATTAGCTCTCGAAGCCGGGGTTGATTACGATCTCCAGCGGATTGACGAGCTCTCTAAAAAAGTTAAAAACATCTGCAAAGTAGCACCCTCCAGCTCATTTCACGTTGAAGATGTCGACCGGGCGGGAGGAGTCAGTGCCATTCTCAAGGAAATCCAGCGGGAGCCGGGATTGATACACGGCAAATGTCCTACGGTTACCGGCAAATCGCTGGCTGAAAATATTAAAATAGCTGAAATCAAAGACGAAACGGTCATTCATAAACTGGAAAATGCCTATAGTAAAACAGGAGGACTGGCGGTGTTAAGCGGCAACCTTGCACCGGAAGGCAGTGTAGTTAAATTTGCCGGAGTCGCTGAATCTATGCGGGTTTTTGAAGGTCCCGCCATCATCTTTGACAGCCAGGAAGAGGCTTGTGAAGGTATTCTAGCTGGTAAGGTTAAAGCCAGGGATGTCGTTGTAATTCGCTACGAAGGTCCCCAGGGTGGACCCGGGATGCAGGAAATGCTCTCGCCGACCTCCTATATCATGGGCAAGGGTTTGGGTGAAAGCGTTGCCCTGATTACCGATGGGCGATTTTCCGGTGGGACGCGGGGTGCCTGTATTGGCCATATCGCCCCGGAAGCTGCTGTCGGTGGTCCGATTGCGCTCATCCACGACGGCGATCGAATTGCGATTGATATTCCAGCCGGAAAATTGAATGTACATTTAAGCGATAGCGAACTTGCTAAGCGGCGCCGAGCCTGGAAATCCCGCAAACCACGGGTAGACTATGGCGTCCTGGGGCGCTATGCCCACATGGCTTCTTCGGCCAGTCAAGGTGCTGTACTGAAGTTATAACCTATCATTAATATCAATGAGGAAATCATGAATGGTGCACAAATATTAATTGATGGATTGAGAAGAGAGGGAGTAGACACGATTTTCGGTTACCCGGGTGGAGTGGTTATTCCCATCTTCGATATTCTTTATTCTGTCAAGGATATTCGGTTTCTGTTAACCCGTCATGAACAGGGAGCTACGCATGCCGCCGATGGCTATGCGCGCTCAACTGGTAAAGTCGGTGTTTGTTTGGTAACATCCGGTCCGGGTGCCACCAACACAATTACTGGCATCGCAACGGCTAAAATGGATTCGTCGCCAATTGTCGTTATTAGCGGTCAGGTGGCAACAGGCAATATTGGTACGGATGCTTTCCAGGAGACCGACATGTTTGGCCTGACCCGCTCGATTTGTAAACACAATTACCTGATCAAGGATGTAAAAGATTTACCACGAATAATCAAAGAGGCTTTCTACATCGCCCGTACCGGACGACCGGGCCCGGTTTCGATTGACGTACCGGTAGATGTATCAAACGGCAAATTGAAAAATTATACCTACCCGGAAGCTGTAGAATTACCCGGTTACAAGCCAGTAATGAAAGGTAATGCGGCTCAGATAAAAAAATTGGCTGAAGCGATTGCTCATGCCCAAAAACCATTGCTTTATACTGGTGGCGGTGTGGTGAGCTCCAATGCTTCCGAGGAGATCCTGCAGCTGATTGACAAGACTCATATCCCGATTGTCGTAACTCTTATGGGATTGGGAACAGTTCCTTACGATCATCCTTGTTTTTTAGGAATGCCGGGAATGCACGGGAGAGTCGCTGCCAATAAAGCTCTGGTGGAATGCGATCTGTTAATTGGTATAGGTGTTCGCTTCGATGACCGTATCACTGGTCCCAGACATACTTTTGCAATTAATACTATTGTAGCCCATATTGATGTTGATCCCTCCGAAATCGGCAAAAACATTCGAACCACTATCCCAATCGTTGGTGATGCCAAGTTTATCCTGCGGGCACTGATTGAAAAAGTCAAATCCCGGGCAAAAAGCTCCTGGAACGAACGAACCGAATTTTGGAAAGAAAAATTTCCCTTAACCTACAAGGAATCCGGAAATGGCTCGGTCAATCCGCAATATGTGATCGAACGCCTCAATCAATTTGCTGATCCCAATGCGATTGTCGTCACCGATGTCGGACAAAATCAGATGTGGGCAGCTCAATACTGTCAATACCGGTATCCACGTAAGTTTCTCAGCTCCGGCGGATTGGGAACGATGGGATTTGGTCTACCGGCGGCCATGGGAGCTGCACTGGGAAACTCCAAAACACAGGTTATCTGTATTGCCGGTGATGGCGGAATTCAAATGAATATCCAGGAACTGGCAACCTGCTCGATTAATCGAATACCGGTTAAAATCCTGGTTCTGAATAATAGTTATCTCGGTATGGTAAGGCAGTGGCAGGATCTGTTCTGGGATAAAAAATACTCACGTGTGTGCCTCCGGCAAACTCCCGACTGCCCTCCAGAATGTCGCGGCTCAAGAGACGATTGTCCCGGGGGCTATGTACCAGACTTAGTTAAAGTAGCCGAAGCCAACGGCATGCGAGGTTTTCGGGCAACCTGCAAAGCCGAAGTAGACCAGGTCCTAAAAAAAGGATTGGCGGAAAAAGGACCGGTATTGATGGAATTCTTCATTAATCGAGAAGAGAATGTATATCCAATGGTATCCGCAGGAAAACCTTTGACGGAAATCATGATGGGAGATTAAAAATGGTTGAAAAACACACTATCATCGTCACCGTAGTCAACAGTGCGGGAGTGTTAGCCCGGATTTCCGGACTGCTCTCCCAGCGCGGCTATAATATTGAAAGCGTAATCGGTGCCCCTACCGAAGACCCGAACATCTATAAAATCAGCCTGGTAGTTGAAGAGACGGAAGAGCACATTGAGCAGATTGTCAAACAATTAAACAAGCTCGTTGACACCATTCGGGTAACTGATATTTCTCACAAAGGCAACTACATTGTGCGGGAATATATTATTCTGAAGCTGGATGTCAATGCCAAGAACCGCACCGACCTATTTCAATTAATTCACATATTCAAGGCCAATCCGATTGACGTAGCACCCGACCATGTGATCCTGGAAATGGCTGGTACTCGTCGTAAAATTGATCGGTTTATCGAGATGGTTCGCCCTTTTGGTATCCGCGAATATGTACGCAGCGGCGAGTTTGCCATGGCTGAATATCAAACATCAAAAAAAGGAGAAATTAAAAATGGCGATTAAAATGTATTACGACCAGGATGCTGATTTAAAAATTCTTAAGTCCAAGACAATTGCAATTATTGGTTATGGCAGCCAGGGACACGCCCAGGCTCAGAATTTAAGGGACAGCGGCTATTCCGTAATCGTGGCCGAAAAGGCTGGTACTGATAATTTCAAGCTGGCTCAGAATCACGGCTTTTCACCCATGACGGCGGCGGCGGCCAGTGCCAAAGCCGATATTGTCCAGATTCTCCTGCCCGATCAACTGCAAAAGCAAATTTATTATGAGGAAATTGCGAAGAATATGACTTCCGGAAAGGCTCTGGTGTTTTCCCATGGCTTCAATATTCATTTCGGGCAGATCGTCCCACCCCAGGCTGTGGATGTTTATATGGTAGCGCCTAAAGGTCCCGGTCATCTCGTCCGCCGGCAGTATGAGATTGGCGCCGGAGTACCTTCACTAATTGCCATCTACCAAAATGCAACAGGTAAGGCAAAGGAGTTATCTCTGGCCCATGCCTGCGGTATCGGCGCCGGGCGGGCAGGAATTATCGAAACAACTTTCCAGGAGGAAACTGAAACCGACCTTTTCGGTGAACAGGCAGTGCTATGTGGTGGTATCACCGAGCTGATCAAAGGCGGCTTTCAAACGCTGGTAGATGCTGGCTATCAACCGGAAATTGCCTATTTCGAATGTATGCATGAAATGAAACTGATCGTGGATCTGTTCTATGAGAGTGGCATTGCCGGGATGTATTATTCCGTCAGTGATACCGCCGAATATGGCGGCATGACCCGGGGACCCAGAATCATCAGTTGCGATATCAAAAGGGAAATGAAAGCCCTACTCCGGGAGATTCAAGACGGTTCTTTTGCCCGCGAGTGGATTCTCGAAAATCAGGCTGGTCGTCCGACGCTTAACGCCTTACGCCGTGAACACAGTGAGCTGCTGATCGAAAAAGTAGGCAAGCAGCTGCGGGGGATGATGGCCTGGCTGAAAAAAGGAAAATAAAATGGAAGATGCAGAGGTAAAACTGTTTGATACAACTTTACGCGATGGCTCCCAGAGCGAGTACATCTCCTTTTCAGCGGAAGATAAAATTCACATTGCCCAGAAATTAGATGAACTCGGCATTCACTATATCGAAGGCGGGTGGCCCGGATCGAATCCCAAAGATGCACTCTTTTTTCAGCAGGCAAAAGATATAAAATTCAAAAATGCTAAGATCGTAGCGTTCGGTTCTACTAAACACGCTATGAACAGGGTCGAGGAGGATCCGAACATTTTAGCCTTACTGGAAGCCCAGACTCCAGCCGTTGCGATTTTCGGTAAAAGCTGGGTTTTCCATGTCGAAAAAGCCCTGCGGGTAACTCGCGAGCAAAATCTGGAGATGATTCGCGAAAGTGTGAAATTTTTAAAGCAGAATGGCAAAGAAGTAATTTTCGATGCGGAGCATTTCTTTGACGGTTATAAAGCCGATTCGGCATACGCACTTGAAACCCTAAAAGTTGCTGCCGATGCGGGTGCCGATACACTGGTACTTTGCGATACTAACGGCGGATCCCTGCCGAATGAGGTGGCTGAGATTATCCTGGCGGTACGCCAGTCGGTAACCCAGCCACTGGGTATTCATGCCCACAATGACGGTGGCTTAGCCGTAGCTAACAGCATCATCGCCGTTCAGCATGGCTGCGTCCATGTTCAGGGTACAATTAACGGCTACGGCGAACGCTGCGGAAATGCCAATCTCTGCAGCATTATCCCGAACCTACAACTAAAATCCGGTTACCACTGCATTCCCTCGAAGAACATGGCGAAATTAACTGCGCTGTCCCACTATGTTAGTGAAATTGCCAACCTGATTCACAACAATTCCCTGCCTTTTGTAGGGAAAAGCGCCTTTGCTCATAAAGGCGGTATCCACGTCAGTGCGGTCATGCGGGAACCCGAATGCTACGAACATATCAAACCGGAAACCGTGGGCAATCAGCGCCGGGTGCTGATCTCCGATCTATCCGGCAAGAGCAATATTCTCTTCAAAGCCGAGGAATTGGGCATTGATCTGGAGAAAGACCGCGAACGAGTCGGCGAAATTGTTCAGACATTAAAACAGCTGGAACACGAGGGCTTTGAGTTTGAAGCAGCCGAAGGTTCTTTGGAATTATTGATCCGCAAGATGAAAAATCAATATTACAATTATTTCACCTTACAGGGTTTCCGGATCATGATTGAGAAGAATGAATCGGACGAAATCCGTTCCGAAGCAACCGTCCGGATGATCGTCAATGACCAGGTTGAGCACACCGCTGCCGAGGGCAATGGCCCGGTAAATGCTCTGGACAATGCTCTTAGAAAAGCCCTGATCACCTTCTACCCCGAAATTGACGCAATGAAACTCTCCGATTACAAAGTCCGTGTCATCAATGCCAAAGCTGCAACCTCGGCTAAAGTTAGAGTACTGATCGAGTCAACTTCGCACGGTAAGACCTGGAATACCGTCGGGGTATCGGAAAACATCATCGAAGCCAGCTGGCAGGCATTAACCGATAGCTTATCCTATTTTTTAATGAAAAATCAGAACGGGAAAATATAAGGAGTTCCTATGGAAAAGCGCAAAATAATCATTTTTGATACGACGCTGCGGGATGGCGAGCAGAGTCCCGGTGCGTCGCTGAAAGTCAATGAGAAATTGGTAGTTGCTCACCAGCTAGCCCGCTTAGGAGTTGACGTCATTGAGGCTGGTTTTCCGATCGCCTCGGATGGCGATTTTGAGGCGGTCAAATTGGTCGCCCAAAATGTCAAGGGTCCGATTATTTGCGGCTTAGCCCGGACTAACGAAGCCGATGTTGATCGCTGCTGGGAAGCAGTCAAATATGCCGCCAGGCCGCGCATCCATACCTTTATTGCCACTTCGAAAGTCCATTTGGAAGAGAAACTGAAAATGACCCAAGCCGAAGTGATCAAACGGGCGGTAAATGCGGTTAAACGGGCAAAAAGTTATTGCGATGATGTGGAATTTTCACCTGAAGATGCTACCCGCACCGGTCAGGACTATATGTGCGATGTAGTTCGTGCCGCCATTGAGGCTGGTGCCACAACTATCAATATTCCTGATACAGTTGGATATGCCGAACCGCAGGAGTTCAGTGACCGGATTCGCTATCTTTTCGAAAAAGTACCGGAGGCACGCAAGGTTGTGGTCAGTGTCCACTGCCACAATGACCTTGGCAATGCCGTGGCGAATTCCCTGGCGGCTGTTGAAGCCGGAGCAACCCAGATCGAAGGGTGCATCAACGGTATTGGCGAACGGGCTGGCAATGCTGCCCTGGAAGAAATTATCATGAACCTGATAACCCGTCAGGACTACTATAATGTATCTCTGACAATTAATACCCGGGAAATTTTCAAGACCAGTCGTCTGGTCTCCCACTTGACCGGAATCGAGGTTCAACGTAATAAAGCGGTCGTTGGGATGAATGCCTTTGCCCACGAGGCGGGTATCCATCAACATGGCGTCCTTCAAAACAAAAGAACCTACGAAATTATGAAGCCGGAGGATGTGGGCTGGACCGGGGACAACCTCGTCATCGGCAAACATTCCGGTAAACACGCCGTCACCGCGCTGCTGGAAGAAGAGGGCTTCCAGCTTGATCAGAATACTATTAGCCAAATCACTGCCAGAGTTAAAGAACTGGCTGATAAAGAGAAATCGGTCGAACGCGAGGATGTCATTGCTATCGCCCGGGATATTACCCACCAGCTATCCGAGGAGGAACAGTTTGTAAAGTTAGAAGAGTTTACGGTTACGACCGGTTCGGCAATGACTCCTACTGCATCGGTCAAGCTGCGGGTTTACGGCGACTTGAAGGTAGCAGCCGGAATCGGAGACGGTCCTATAGACGCGGTGAGCAATGCCATCTGGCAGATGGTTGATCCCTCACTCAAACTGGTGGATTACCATCTGAAAGCCATTACCGGCGGCACCGACGCACTTGCAGACGTTTCCATTAAGCTGATTGACGCAAATCAGAATACCTTTATGGCACGGGCAGTAGATGAGGATGTCATCCGGGCTAGTGCTAAAGCAATTATCAAAGGCATCAATAAAGCCCTGAATTACCGTGAAAAACTTCAGGCTCAAGGATAAATTTTAATCTAAAGGAGAGTAGTTTGGGAAATACCATAACCGAAAAAATTCTCGCGGCCCACAGTAACCGGGATAAAGTGACTCCAGGAGAATTAATCAATGCTGAAATTGACGTGATCATGTGTCATGATATCACCACCACACCGGCAATTGATATGCTGGCTGCGCAGGGTTTGAATCAAATTGCCCACCCTGAGCGGGTGGTAGTCATACCTGACCATTTCGTACCGAACAAAGACATTAGATCGGCGGAAATGGTGGCAAAAATCCGGCGCTGGGCAAAATCACAGCATATTGAAAATTTTTACGATCTTGGTCGTCATGGCATCTGCCATGCCCTTTTACCTGAACAAGGTTATGTGCGACCAGGAACAACCATAATCTGCGGCGACAGCCATACCTGCACTCACGGAGCACTAGGAGCCTTTGCCACCGGAATCGGCAGCACCGATCTGGCTGCGGCTCTGGCAACCGGTCAATTATGGTTCAAAGTACCCGAAACGATCCTCCTACATCTAACTGGAAAGTTGCCGTCAGGTGTTTATTCCAAAGATATAATCTTGCACATTATAAGTCTGATTGGGGTTGATGGAGCTTTATACAAAACAATGGAATTTTACGGTGAGGTAATTGATAATCTGTCAGTCGAAGCGCGAATGACTTTATGTAACATGGCAGTCGAGGCCGGTGCCAAATCCGGCATTATCAATCCCGACCAGAAAACCGTCGAATATGTCAAAACCCGGACCGATAAAGTGTTTGAGCTCTGCTACAGCGATCCTGATGTGGAATATTCGCAGATCATTGAGATTGATGTTTCCGATCTGGAACCGGTAGTGGCAATTCCCCATCTGCCAAGTAATGGAAAGCCGGCAACAGCAGTAGGCAATATTCCAATAGACCAAGCATACCTGGGCAGCTGTACCAATGGCCGGATAGAAGATTTACGTATTGCAGCTGCAATATTGACAGGGAGAAAGATTGCCCAAAACACCCGGATGATCATCGTTCCGGCAACCACCGAAATCTGGAAACAGGCGAACCGTGAAGGATTACTGGAAATTTTTACGGATGCCGGTGCGACAATCTCTACGCCAACCTGTGGCGCCTGCCTGGGAGGACACATGGGTGTTCTGGCAGCCGGGGAACGCTGCATCAGCTCGACCAACCGTAATTTTATCGGTCGCATGGGAAGCCCTCAATCAGAAGTATTTTTAGCCAGCCCGGCAACGGTGGCAGCTTCAGCAATTGCCGGTAAAATCGCTGATCCACGTTTGTATTTACAGGAGAACTCATGAAAGGTATTGCCCACAATTATCCACGCGCGCATATCAATACTGACGAAATCATTCCTGCTCGTTACCTGAACATCGATCAGGAACCGGAACTGGCCAAGCACGCCATGGAAGATCTCGACCACGATTTTGTCAAAAAGGTAAAAACTGGTGATTATATCATCGCCGGCGAAGATTTCGGCTGCGGCAGTTCACGCGAACATGCGGTCTGGGCCCTGCGCGGTGCCGGTATCCGGGCAATTATTGCCGATACGTTCGCCCGGATTTTCTATCGAAACTGCATCAATAACGGCTTCTTAGCCATTGAATGTAAAAATATCAGCCGCAAAGTTCAGAGCGGCGACGAACTGGAAATTGACATCAAGAATGGCATTATCCGCAATTTGAGTAAAAATGAAAATCACAGATTCCACCCGATTCCGGACTTTGCTCGAGAAATAATTGACGCTGGTGGACTGCTAAATTTTATCAAGAAGAGCACTAAATGACAACGGAACAGAAGAAAATCGCAGTTTTACCCGGAGACGGTATCGGTCCGGAGGTTATGGCTGAAGCGCTGAAAGTACTAGATGCCATTCAAGCCAAGTATTCTATCAAACTCGAATATCTGCATGGATTGGTCGGGGGCGCCGCCTGGGACAGGTATCATGCTCACCTGCCTGAAGAGACTCTGCAAATCTGTCGCGAGTCCGATGCAATCCTGTTCGGTTCGGTGGGCGGACCGATACGAGAGCAGAATACCCCAAAATGGCGCGGCGTCGAAGTTAATTCACTCTTAGGATTAAGGAAGACATTTGATCTATATGCTAACTTAAGACCAGCCAAACTATATCGATCGCTGGCGTTTGCTTCGCCACTGCGCCAAGACATTGCCGAAAAAGGTTTCGATCTGATCATCGTGAGAGAACTGACTGGAGGCATCTACTTTGGGCAACCCAAAGGACGTGAAGGCTCGGGTGATAAAGAAAATGCTTTCGATACAATGCGTTACAGCCGCTACGAAATTCAGCGAATTGCCCGAGTTGCATTCGAGATTGCCCGGCAGCGCCGCCGAAAAGTGACCTCGATTGATAAAGCAAACGTCTTAACGACTATGGTTTTCTGGCGGCAGGTAGTCGAAGAAATCGCAGCCAATTATCCCGATGTGGAATATGAGCCCATGTACGTAGATAATGCCGCCATGCAATTGACCAAGAATCCGCAGCAGTTCGATGTCATGCTTTGCGGAAATATGTTTGGCGACATTCTCTCCGATGAAGCCGCCGCCCTAACTAGCAGTTTGGGAATGCTGCCCAGTGCCAGCATAGCCGACGGCAGCTTTGGATTGTATGAACCGGGCGGCGGATCGGCACCTGACATCGCTGGAAAGGGCATTGCCAACCCGATTGCACAAATCTTAAGTGCCGCGATGATGCTCCGTTACTCCTTCAATTTGACGGGACCGGCGGCGGCAATCGAAAAAGCCGTGGAAAAAGTTTTAGCAGAAGGTTATCGGACTACCGATATCTGGCAGGAAGGTTCACCTAAAATCGGCACGGCAGAGATGGGGAATAGGATTGTTGACCTGTTAATCAGCTGAAATTTGGCATTAATCTCGTCCTCTCCTTGCCCTTTTATCAGAATAAACTAAAAATTACAAGTGAATTGTAGCCTGAAAAAAAGACTAAAATGTTAGCCGAATACTACCAAAACTATGCGATCCGGATAAGACGCGCAAAGTCGGTTCTGAAGCGACCTTTGACTCTTACCGAAAAAATCATTTATAGCCATCTGGATACCTACGATTTTAAATTAGCTTATCAGCGCCGCCAGGATTATCTTAATCTCAGACCAGATCGGGTTGCGATGCAGGACGCCACGGCGCAAATGGCGCTGCTGCAGTTCATGAATTCCGGTCGCACCAAAGTTAATGTTCCCTCGACGATTCATTGCGATCATTTGATAGTTGCTCGCGAAGGAGCGGAACCCGACCTGGAGCGAGCCCTGGAAGATAATCAGGAAGTCTACGAATTTTTAAAAAGTGCAACGATAAAATATGGAATTGAATTCTGGCAGCCGGGTGCCGGAATCATTCACCAGACGATCCTTGAAAATTATGCTTTTCCGGGCGGATTATTGATTGGTACCGATTCTCATACCGCCAATGCCGGCGGGCTGGCGATGCTCGGGATTGGGGTGGGTGGCGCCGATGCCGTTGACGTTATGACCGGCATTCCCTGGGAACTGAAAATGCCCGGAATTATCGGGGTCGAATTAACCGGCAAGCTGTGCGGCTGGACGTCCGCCAAAGATGTTATCTTAAAACTGGCCGGGATTCTCAGTGTCAATAGCGCAACTGATACAGTCATCGAATATTTTGGTTCTGGCACCAGCAATCTCTCCTGCACCGGCAAGGCTACAATTTGTAATATGGGCGCTGAGCTGGGGGCCACATCGTCTATATTTCCGTTTGATGCCCGAATGGCGGAGTACCTGCAAATTACCGGTCGGGAAGAAACTGCCTCACTTCTTACCGATATCCAGAACGAGCTGTGGGCAGACAAAGAAGTTGAGCAAGATCCCGAAAAATATTATGATCAGGTGATCCAAATTGACCTCGATACTCTCGAACCTTATATAAACGGCCCTTTCACTCCCGACCGGGCAATTCCAATTCCGCAAATGGCAACCTGGATCGAAAACCAGGAATACCCGGCGCAATTGGCGGCTGGTTTGATCGGGTCGTGTACCAACTCATCCTATGAGGATATAGCCCGGGTTGCCTCGATTGCCAGGCAGGCAAATCAAAACAATATCCGCGCCAAGATTCCGTTACTGATTATTCCCGGCTCTCAGTGGATTAAATGCCTTTGTGAAAAAGCCGGATTTCTCGCTGAACTCGACCAGTTAGGCGCCCGGATTCTGGCAAATGCCTGTGGTCCCTGTATCGGGCAATGGGAGCGCGATAATCCCAGCCCCAAAAGGAAAAATTCGATTATTGTCAGTTTCAATCGCAATTTTGCCCGACGCAATGACGGAAATCCTAACACCTGCACTTTCATTGCTTCACCGGAAATAGTCATGGCAATGACGTTGAGTGGCGATTTGCGCTTTAATCCGATAAAAGATTTTCTGCTGACGGAGAATGGCACAAAATATTATCTCCAGCCGCCAACCGGCGATGACCTGCCGCAGCAAAAATTATCACCCGACCTCTCCGTGAGGCTAATCAGCCACAATCCCGAAATATCTATTCACATCAATCCTAGCTCGGAGCGCTTACAGCTACTCGCACCATTTCCAGCTTGGAACGGTCAACCTTTGCGCAATCTGGTACTATTAATCAAAGTAAAGGGCAAATGTACGACCGACCATATCTCTCCTGCCGGTAAGTGGTTGAAATACCGCGGGCATCTGGATAATATTGCCAATAATTTACTGGCGGGTGCCCAAAATGCCTTCACCAATAAATCAGGAGTAACCCTTAATCGTTATACCGGAGAATACCAAAATGTTGCTGCGGTGGCACGGGATTATAAATCGAGGCAACTGGCCTCGGTAATTATTGCGGACGAAAATTATGGCGAAGGATCGTCCCGCGAGCACGCCGCGATGGAACCCCGACACCTGGGAATAATAGCGGTTATTACCAAATCCTTCGCCCGAATTCACGAGACAAATTTAAAAAAGCAAGGAATCCTGGCTTTACAGTTCAATCAGGTGGAAGATTACGATTTAATCGCCGAAAATGATACTCTCGATATTCTTGGTCTTGAAGAATTTACCGCAGGAAAACCACTTACCTTGGTAATCAGACATCAGAAAGGGAAAATCGAGAATCTGCTTTTAAGGCACAGCTATAATCAACTCCAAATCGAGTGGTTTAAGGCTGGCAGCGCAATGAACTATTATCGCAATCAAAGGACTTAGAAATATGAATAACAACCGCATCACTTACCAGGATGGCAATTTGAAAGTCCCTGATTTCCCGGTCATTCCTTTTATCGAAGGTGATGGCATCGGGACCGAGATTACCAAACCAACAATCAAGACAATTGACGTCGCAGTAGATCAAGCCTATTCGGGTAAGCGGCAAATAATTTGGAGGGAGTTAATCGCAGGAGATCAGGCTCATCAACTCACCGGCAAGTGGCTACCCGTCGAAACTCTGACCGCGTTAAAAGAACATCTGGTTGGTTTAAAAGGACCGCTCACCACGCCTGTAGGTGGGGGTATCAGATCATTAAATGTCGCATTACGGCAGGATCTGGATCTGTACGCCTGTGTTCGACCGGTACAATGGTTTGAAGGGATACCATCACCGTTGAAGCACCCGGAACAAGTCAATCTGATAATCTTTCGTGAGAATACCGAAGATGTCTATACCGGTATCGAATTTCCCACCGGGAAGTCTGAGACCAGGCAATTCGAAAACTTTCTAACAGAAGAGCTTAAAGTTCATTCAACCCGCTTTCCTGGCCAGACTGCCTATGCTGTCAAACCGGTTTCCCGACCAGCATCAGAGCGGCTTGTGCGGTCAGCTATCCGCTACGCAATTAAGAACAACGCCCCATCGGTGACCCTGGTACACAAAGGCAATATTATGAAATATACCGAGGGTGCATTCCGGCAGTGGGGCTATGAAATTGCCGAGAGAGAATTTGGCAACGTCTGTCAGATCAACAAAAAGTCCAGCCAAGGAAAAATCACTAAAAAGATAATCGTCAAGGATCTAATAGCTGATGCTTTTTTCCAGGATTTGCTGCGCAATCCTGACCACTATTCGGTGATTGCAACCTTGAATCTAAATGGCGATTACATTTCCGATCTGGCGGCAGCCATGGTTGGCGGTGTCGGTATTGCACCCGGAGCAAACATCAACTATGAGACTGGACATGCAATATTTGAAGCAACTCACGGAACGGCGCCGGATATTGTCGGAATGAATCAAGCAAATCCAACCTCGTTGTTGCTCTCCGGGGTAATGCTGCTGGAGTACTTAGGTTGGTTAGAAGCTGCAACTCTATTACAAAACGCTATTGAGAATTTATTCCGTCAGAAAACTGGAACGGCCGACCTTTTTTCAAGACTCAAAGGTGTCCAAATTGTAGGCACTTCAGAATTCCTATCACAAATCCAAAAAATCATTAGAACCGGCTCGAAACCGAACAAATAAGGAGAAATAAATATGACCGACGAAATAATGCTGAAATCAATTTGCGAGAAGATGATCAAAGCTTGTGAAATTGATCCTGATCTCTTTTCACTTCATAATGTCAAACGAGGGCTGCGCAATCCAGACCATACCGGCGTCTTAGTTGGATTGACGAATATCGCTGATGTCATTGGTTATGAGATCGAAGACGGAACGCCCTGTCCAATCGAGGGGGAACTCTTATATCGGGGATATAAACTGGATCAGCTAGTCGAGGGTTTTCAAAAGGAGGGCCGGCACGGTTTCGAAGAGATCTGCTATCTACTCCTGGTTGGCGAGCTGCCGAACAATACAGAACTACAATATTTCTCCAAATATTTTGCCGAAAGAAGAGATCTACCGGAAAATTTTACAAAGAATACGATTCTAACCCTGATTAGCCAGGACATGATGAATATGCTCGCCCGGGCAGTGCTGGTGCTATATACTATGGATCCAAATCCCGAAGACCGCCGGGAGGAAAATATTATTCAGCAATCCCTGAATCTGATTGCCAAATTCCCGACAATCGTAGCTTATTCCTACAATACTTATCGCCATGAATTTCAACGCAAGACGCTATCCATTCGCCATCCTCGCCCGGGATTAAGCATGGCTGAAAATTTTCTTTACATGCTAAAAGGCGAACGCTATTCCAAACTAGAGGCGGATTTGCTCGATCTGGCATTGGTTACCCACGCCGAGCACGGCGGCGGCAATAATTCAACCTTTACCTTACGAGTAACGAGCTCAGCCGGAACGGACACTTATTCCGCAATTGCCGCAGCTATCGGTTCACTGAAGGGACCATATCACGGTGGAGCAAACCTCAAGGTGATGCAGATGATGGCAGACATCAAGGAGAATGTCCGCAACTGGAAAGACAAAGATGAAGTAGCTGCTTATCTATTGAAACTTTTAAAAAAGGAAGCCGGCGACAGGACCGGAAAAATCTATGGTATCGGACACGCCGTTTATACGCTCTCCGATCCGCGAGCTATTTTACTTAAGAACAAGGCGGCTGAACTGGCTGAAGAAAAAAACAAAATGGACGAATTGCAGCTGTACAACCTGGTGGAAGAGATGGCAATCGAAGTCTTTGCCGATTTTAAAGGTCGCGAGCGCTCAAAAGTCGTTTGCGCCAATGTGGACTTTTACTCCGGTTTTGTCTACTCATGCATCGGAATTCCGCAGCAACTCTTTACTCCGATTTTTGCAATGGGCCGACTAGCTGGCTGGTGTGCCCATCGGATGGAGGAGCTGAATCCCATATCCCGGCGAATTATTCGCCCCGCCTATCAAAATGTGACTGCCGAGCGGGAATACCAATTTCTCGCCCAGCGACAATAAAAATATTATTGCAAAAATTAGTTACTGCTGAATTTTTATCAATTACCGAAAATGACGCTCGGTCAGCAGAAATTCTTTAAACTGATCAAAGTCATTGGCAATGGGGTGGGATAATTTCGGTAGAGATAGACATCTCGCCAATCGTTCAGGAACTTCAATCTCAGTAGCAATAACCTCTTCCACTATTGGCTTGAATTTTGCCGGGTGAGCAGTTTCCAGAAAAATACCAGTGGCATTCGGATTAAAGGTTTTCAGGTAATCGTTCAAAGCGAGACTACCGACGGCACTATGGGGATCACAGACGTAGCCGGTTTGATCAAAAATTCGTTTGATTTCCTGCTGCGTCTGCTCGTCGGTATAACCGGAGCCCCAAAGGTCTTTGGCAATACTTTCGTAATTATAATTATACAAATCCAGAATACGGGCAAAATTGCTGGGATTGCCAACATCCATTGCGTTGGAGATAGTCGGAACTGAGGCCCGCGGTGTGAAGACCCTCGTCCGGAGGTATTCGGGTACGACATCATTGACATTGGTCGCTGCGATAAAGCGATCCACGGGCAGCCCCATGCGTTTCGCCATTAAACCAGCCGTGAGGTTACCAAAGTTGCCACTGGGAACCGAGATTACCAGCTCCATGTAACTGCTATTCTGTATCTGGCTATAGGCTCGAAAATAGTAAAATATCTGGGGAATCAGCCGGGCAATATTGATCGAATTGGCCGAACTGACGGCGAGGGATTGGCCAATTACTTTATCGGTTAACGCCTGTTTGACCAGCCGCTGACAATCGTCGAAAGTACCCTGTACCTCAAGTGCCGTGATATTCTCACCCAGTGTGGCAATCTGCTGCTCCTGAATCTTACTGATTTTCCCGGCCGGATAAAGCACAATCACATTGATCCCGGAAATCCGATAAAAACCGTTCGCCACGGCGCTGCCGGTATCACCGGAAGTAGCGACCAGAATATTCAGACTGCGGTTCGAATCCTTAATGAAAAAGGCCATTAGCCGCGACATGAAGCGGGCGCCAAAATCCTTGAACGCCAGAGTCGGTCCGTGGAATAATTCGAGAGTATAAATTTTTTCAGTCAGGTAAATCAATGGAGCATCGAAATTGAGAGCTTCATTAATTATCTTTGTTAATATCTTCAGCGGAACATCGTCGTCCAGCAGCAGTCGCGCAACCCCCACTGCCAGCTCCGGAAAGGTCAGCTGCGAACAATTCTTGAGAATCTTATCCGGAACCTGCGGCAATTTTTCCGGCATGTACAAACCATTATCGGCGGGCATCCCGGATAGCACTGCCTGCCGGAGAGAAACCTGGTGACTTTTATCTTTCGTGCTGTAGTATTTCATCTGAACTAATCCGTCAGAATGCGCGGACCTTGCCGGTTGACTCCCGATATATAGAGATCATATTCGATCTCGTCTTTTTCATAGACTTCTTTCATCGCCTGCCCGACCTTTTCAGCAACGGATTGCCCCCGACACAAAGCGAAAATTGAGGGACCCGAACCGGCTATGCCGCAGCCCAGGGCACCATGATTAAGTGCGGTTTGCTTAACTCCGTCGAATTTGGGGATCAATTTTGCCCGATAGGGTTCGACAATGACGTCCTGCAGCGAATTACTAATTAAAGCATAATCGGAGCGAAACAACCCGGCAATCAGCCCGGCGACATTGCCCCACTGCTGAACTGCCGAACGAAGCGGAATATCTTTGGGCAGAATGCTGCGCGCCATTTCGGTGCGGACTTCAACTTGCGGATGAATCAGAGCACAAAAAAGATTCTCCGGAACCGGCAGGCGCACAATATCCAGAGGCTCGTAACTACGAATCAAAATAAATCCGCCCAGCAGCGCCGGAATGACATTGTCGCCGTGAGCAAAGCCGCAGGCAACTGACTCAGCTTCAAGCGCAAATTTCAAAAGATCACTTTCGGGAGCAACCTGGCCAAATAAGTAATTCAATCCGTAGAGCACTGCCGCTGCTGCCGCTGCACTGGAACCCATGCCACTGCTCAATGGGAGCTGTTTAAATAATTCGATGTCAACTCCCTGATGCGGGGCAAATTTTTCCATGAACCGGATTGCCGGGATACCGGCAGTATTTTTCTGCGGGTCGGTGGGCAGCTTACCACCACCTCCATAAATTGCCACGATTCTGACTCCCGGCTCTGCCCGGAGCCGCAACTTGACAATATCACCCGGCTCAGAAAGGGCAAATCCGAGAATATCGAAACCGCAGGAAACATTGGCGACGGTCGCCGGAGCGAAAACGGTGATTTTCTTCTGCTTTAATTTTATCATCAACTTTTCTGTCCCAAAAGGAACTATAGGAGAATATAACAGAGCCATTCAAGATTTACAATAGAGAGGGACGGCCCATTATGTGAAATAATCTGGTGACAATGGAATATTTTTATCGTTCTGTTATTTTTTTATTGCTTTTCACTTTTGTATCTCTATTTTCATCTCGCCTCCGATTCCCAATATTTGCTTTGTATTTATCAAATCGAGAAATTATGCTGTTTTCCGGGCAGATGACAATTTAGTTACCAATTGATGAAGAAATATATCCTGAACAAATACAATTGCTGCAGTTTCCTGATCACATTCCTCCTAATTCTGGGATCATCATTATTCCCAGCACAAATCAAGATCAATGAGGTCATGTCATCCAACGGCAGTACGCTGATGGATGAAGATGGGGACTACCCAGACTGGATCGAATTATATAATTCCGGTGATGCGGCATTGAATCTGAACGGTTATTCGCTGACCGATAATATTGATGCCCCTCGCAAGTGGATTTTCCCGGAGATCGTTATCGAGCCTCATAAATACCTGATCACATTTGCTTCAGGCAAAGACCGGAAGGATTGTACGCCCTACTGGAATGCCGTGATCACCGCCGGCGATATTTGGAGATACTTCATAGGTAATTCCGAACCGCCTGCCGACTGGATGTCACTTGCCTTTAATGATCAAGACTGGCTGGAAGGTGCAACAGGCATCGGTTACGGCGATAATGACGACGCTACCGGAGTGCCGGAGGGAACTATGTCAGTATATCTCCGCAAAACCTTCATCCTGGCTAATGCAAGTATCATCAAAGATGCCATCCTGCACATGGACTACGACGACGGTTTCATTGCCTATTTGAACGGCACGGAAATAGCCCGGGCAAATATTAGCATCGAGCATCCCACCCATGATCAGGCGGCTGACACCTACACCGAGCCGAAAATCTGCAACGGACAGATGCCGGACGGATTTCCCCTTGGATCGGTATTAGCGCTCTTTCACGATGGTACAAATGTCCTGGCGATTCAGCTGCACAACTCCGGTTCGACCTCTTCGGACCTGACCATTATTCCCTTCCTGACGCTGGGTTTTCAATCCGAACCGGCATCCTATCGCCAGCCGCCGGATATTCTCGAAATTGTTCCCGTTAGACTGCATACAAATTTCAAAATTGATGCACAGGGAGAGCAGACTGGGCTTTTTGACGAATCCGGAAACAATTGCGATTTAGTCAACCTGCCACCGATGCGACGCGATATATCTCTCGGCCGGTATCCCGATGGCGCTGCAGACTGGTTCTATTACGCTCAGCCAACTCCGGGAACAACTAATCAAAACAATGGTTATACCAGCCCCGGCTCAACCGTATCTTTTTCACCACCTGGCGGCTTTTATGATTCGGCTGTCCAAGTGGCAATTAGTACCGATTTCCCAACTGCGACGATTTACTATACCCTTGACGGCTCAATACCCAATGAATCCTCGGCTATCTACAGCGGACCCATTCTAATCAACAATCCAAAGACAATCCGGGCAAACTGCGTCCAGCCCGGGGCACTGGTCGGCCCGACTGCCACTCATACCTACATCATCAATCAGCGACACGATCTGGCAGTCATCTGCCTGGCGGTTGATCCTCCCGATCTGTGGGACTGGAATAACGGAATATACGTTTTAGGACCAAACGCTTCACCCGATACACCCAATTTTGGAGCTAATTTCTGGCAGGACTGGGAAAAACCGGTTCATATGGAATTTTTCGAACCGGAAGGTGATTTAGGCTTTGCCTTAGATGCCGGCTTGAAAATATACGGCGGCTGGAGCCGCGCCAGACCCCAAAAACCATTAGCCCTTTTTGCCCGCTCCAAATACGGCTACAGCGAGATTGATTATCAGGTTTTTCCCGACTTGCCGATTGACAAATTCGAAGCTTTCGTGCTCAGGACTTCTGGCAATGATCGGGAATATACCCTGTTCAGAGATGCCTTAATGCAGAATCTGGTTAAGGGAACTCATATAGACATCCAGGCCTATCGCCCGGCGGTGATTTACCTTAACGGTGAATACTGGGGTATTCAAAATATTCGGGAAAAGATTAACGAACATTATCTCGCCTCTCATTTCGAGGTTGATCCCGACAAGATTGACCTGCTGGAAAACCGCAATGGCGTAATCTGCGGTGATGCCCAGGATTATGATGCCCTGTTCAATTTCATCGAGAACAATAATCTGGCGACTTCAGCTAATTATGCCAATGTGACAACCAAGATTGATATTGAGAATTTCATAGATTATCAAGTCGCTGAAATCTATTTCAACAACACCGACTGGCCCGGAAATAATCTGAAATTCTGGCGGGAGAGGTCGGATAGCGGTCTCTGGCGCTGGATCATGTTCGATACAGACTTCGGTTTCGGACTTTATGATGCATCTGCCTACCAAAACAATACTCTTGCATTTGCCACCGCAACCGACGGACCCGACTGGCCTAATCCGCCCTGGTCAACCCTGTTCCTTAGAAAACTTTTGGAAAATGTGACCTTCCGGAGAAAATTCATCAATCGTTTTGCCGACTTTCTTAATACAAGATTTCTCCCAAGCAACGTTTACACTCAAATTGACTCTATCCAAAACCTTATTGCCGGTGAAATGCCCCGGCATTATGAACGCTGGAAGGAAAGTTATTACTGGGGCAGCCTAAACGGCTGGTACAACCAAATCGAGGTTTTAAAGACCTTTGCCCGACTCCGCCCGTCCTATGTGATCGAGTACCTGAAGTCAAAATTCGGCTTAGCCGGAACTGCTTCCCTGACTATTCACATTACACCTGCTGGTGGTGCCGTCCGGATTAATTCTATTTATACCCGGGAAAACTCCTGGCAGGGTCAGTATTTCAAAGGAGTCCCAATCGAGCTCGAAGCTATTCCCCGACCCGGATTTCGCTTTGAACAGTGGACAGGCAGCACCTCTGCCAGCGATAATCCTCTCACCATCAATCCGCAAAACACTTTAAATATTACTGCCTGTTTTGTCAGTGATAGCAGCAGTGACCAGGAGATTGTCATCAATGAAATCAATTACCGCTCTCCGTCCGATTTTGATCCTGGTGAATGGATTGAAATTCTCAATAATTCCCCGCAGCTAATAAATATCTCCGGCTGGTTCTTCCAAGATTCCAACATTACTAACCGGTTTACCATCCCATCCGGTATAACCTTACTGCCGGGAGCCTATCTGGTTCTCGCTAATGATACAACTGCCTTCCACAATTTGTATCCTTCAGCAATGAATTTTACCGGTGAATTTCATTTTAATCTGAATAATGATGGAGAAAGTCTCTACCTTTTCAATCCGGCTGGCTTTCTGATAGATTCACTTCAATACAGTAACCAATACCCTTGGCCAACTGCTCCAGATGGCAATGGTCCGACTCTGGCATTGATTGACCCCCGTCGAGATAATGCAAATCCACTCAACTGGACTGCCTCTTCCGGACATGGAACACCCGGCACATCGAATGTACCCAGTTCGCTGGATCAAACAAATGACAATCAGGTTACATCTTTTACTCTGGATGCCAGCTATCCTAATCCGTTCAATACCTCGACAACAATTAAATTTCGTTTGAACATATCCAACAGGATTAAGATTGAGATCTTCGATCTTAGCGGGCGATTGGTTACCGTTCTCTGGAATGGCAGATTAACCACCGGTCAGCATACCTTGCAGTGGACTCCGGCTGGTGATCTGTCATCAGGTATCTATTTTTACCGGATCACGGGTGATTATGCGGTCTCAGCAATCCGTAAAATAGCATATCTTAAATAATCTAAGATCGCAATAATTTCAGATAAAATTCTGATCTGGTGACAATAAATCTGTTGGGAATTTTTTAGAAATTGTTTATTGGATTTTAGTCGAATACTTACTTCTTTTCAATAGCATTATAAACCAGCATATCGTTACTGTAGGCGGTCTTATCAATCCCGGTTACTCTGAAGAGGATTTCAAAAAACCGCGGCATTTCGCCATACTTTTCAATGAATTTCCGCTCGATATTGGCGCGAGTTGAAGCCTGTGTTAAATACGTCACTACCTCCGGGGCACCGAGAGAGTGGTAGGAGGCAATAATAAAAATCGAGTTATTCATCGGACCTGGCAATTTAAGCGCCAACACCAGATCCTCATTTGGTCCGGTAGAATGCAGGCTGGTTCTAAAAATTTGCGGTGCCGAGGAATCCGGTGGGGTATAGGTAATCTTATGGGGCAGAATTTCAAAACTGAAATGTGAATTGGACAAAGTGTGTTTGAGGATATACAGGGTTTTGATACTGCCCACAAAAATAATGTTATATTCACCCAAAATCTGGGGACTGATTGAGGAAGATTTGCGCATCAGCGGTTTTTGATCAACCGCAAAAAGCATATTGAGAATCGGCGGCAAGCTCCAGATACTATGGTACGGGAAATAGGGTTCTTCGGTCGGTCTGACGGAATCATCTGGATAGCGGGTTTTAAGCGCTTCCAGATC
>CAZJIU010000033.1:18471-22311 GCA_964546145.1 uncultured bacterium | reverse complement strand
GATTGTAAAACCCAATTGCTTTATAGAAATGGATTGTCTATTTTAAAGTGGTAATTGAAAGAATAGAGTTATGAAAAAATCCCATTTACTTTTCATTGTTATCTTATTCATGTTGGTATCTTCAATCTTAATCGCAAAGCCGAAAAAGTACAGTATTGACGATCCCAAAGCCAAATTCGGAGGCTTGGTACTTTTACAAACTAATAATGGTTCAGGATTGGGAGGATTCTTCGAAAAGGCGATTAACTCCTCCAACCGCCTGACTGCAACCATCCAGTTGATATTTATTCGGGGCAAGAACGATTATCCGATTTATGATCCGTATTATGATCCTTATGGATACTATGCGGTTGAGCGCTCCGATAAGACCCGCCTGAGTTTCATTCCACTCCTTTTGGGTTATAAGCGGATTTTGTTTGTAGATCAATTAGCGAACGAATTTCGTCCTTTTCTGCAGTTGAATGCGGGTCCACTTATTGCCCTCGATCCGCCTAATATTCCGGATTTTTCGGATCGAATGAAAAATATCAAAGTCTGGTATAATGGAACGGTCGAAATCGGGGGTGGTTTGGATTTTTCCTATTGGCCCGGGTCGCTGGTCTCGGTTTACTTAGGTTATGAATATCTGCGCTTTCAGCAAAAAATTGATCTTCCCCCTTATGGTGTTCCTGAGGGAAACGATGCTTCGGATTATTACAGCGGCAGGCAAGATTTCAGTGGATTGGTGCTCAGGATTGGGATCGGAAAAAGATTTTAATGCATCAATACTACTTCTATGTAAATCCTGACCATATCCTCGTTGATCTGGCACTGCTGGAAAATGGCGAATTTCGACATTGTGTTCAGGTATTACGTCATAAGGTTGGGGATCGGATTTGGCTTTTTAATGGTAAGGGCGTGGTTTACTCTGCCGAAATTAGGAAGATTACTAAAAATTCTGCTGAATGCCAGATTCTTTCTACTCAATCGGTACAAAATCCTGTTGTAACCGAGATAAGTGTTGCCTTTGGTCTGCTTAAAAGTAAAGCCCTGGATTTGCTGATTCGGGAGCTGACCAGCCAGGGTGTTCGGCATTTTATTCCTCTGATTACTAATCATTCGATTAAGCAAAATTTCAATTTTGACAGAATACAAAAAATAGCCCTTGAGGCGCTGAAGCAAAGTGGCAACCTGTTTTTACCCTCGATTCAGCCACCGATTGAAATTAATCAATGGCTCAGGAATCTCTTACCAATTCAAGTTAAACTGATTGCCGAACAAAGCAATGCTATTCCGATAAAAAAAGCACTGATGAATTATTCCAATATTAGCAGTGTGGTGATTCTTATCGGGCCGGAAGGCGGCTTTCATCCGGAAGAGGTAGCTCTGGCAATAGATAAGGATTTTATCCCGGTGACTGTTCATCCTTATCGTTTGCGCAGCGAACTGGCTGCCATTACTGCCGTAAATCAAATTATTGCCTATTTCTAAAGTAGGAGAGATAAGTGGAGAAAGGTTGTATCTTTTGTAAAATCGCAGCTGGTGAATTCAATACCCAATTTGTATTTGAAAATGATGAACTGGTGGCTTTTCGCGACATTCGACCGCAGGCTCCCGTACATATCCTGATCGTTCCGCGCCGCCATATTGATCGAATTAACCAATTGACAGAAAGCGATACTGAATTGGTGGGAAATATGGTTCTAGCGGCAAATCAGCTAGCGAAGAATGAAAACATCTCGGACTCAGGTTATCGCCTGGTATTCAACTGCGGAAGAGATAGCGGGCAGGAAGTCGAGCATATTCATTTACATCTATTTGGCGGGCGCAAAATGAGTTGGCCGCCAGGTTAGTTTGTTGTGGCTGATTGGCATTTTTGACGGCATAAAATATTAGTCTCTAACAAGATTCAGTATACCTTTTATTATCCGAATTGAATATATTACGGTGACATTTCGATAGCGACATTTTATGTACATTTCCAAACTTTCTCTTTACGGCTTCAAATCTTTTCCCAGGAAATCCGAAATTTTATTTGGGAAAGGGATAACAACTATTGTTGGTCCTAACGGGTGTGGTAAGACCAATCTGGTGGATGCCATTCGTTGGGTAATTGGCGAGCAAAAGACCAGCATTCTCAGAGCCGATCGCAATTCGGATGTTATTTTTAATGGTACGGCCCTGCGGCGTCCTCTCAATCTGGCGGAAGTTTCGCTGACAATCCATAATGTCACGGGCAGGATTTCTTTGCCCTATGCCGATATCGTGATTTCCCGGCGGGTCTATCACAATGGTGAAAGTGAGTATTTTATTAATAATAACTTATGCCGCCTGAAAGATATCACTGACCTTTTTATTGATACCGGAATGGGCGCCAATGCTTATTCGATTATCGAATTAAAGATGATCGAAGATATTCTCAGTGAAAATCCCGAGGAACGAAAACGTCTTTTTGAGGAGGCTGCCGGGGTTAATAAATACCGCATGCAGCGCAAGGCAGCTATTCGCAAACTCGAAGCCACCAAAGAGGATTTAGTTCGTTTGAATGATATTATCTCGGAGGTTGAAAGCAAAGTTAAAAACTTACGTCGCCAATTGAAACGTTTTGAACAATATCAGGAAATTACCCAGAAATTAATCGAGGCGGAGGTTCAACTCGCCTCTCGCAAGGTTGCCGATGTCCAGGCTAATCTGCAGCCGATTAAAGCAAATTTGAAATTAGACCGTGAAAAGCTCGATAAAATTATTATAGATCTCGAAAAACAGGAAGAAATCTGGAAATCCAAACAACAGCAGATTGATGAACAGGAAACAATTTTAAATGCTAAAAACGACGAATTGGCGGTAATCCGCGAACAAAGAAATAAGCATCAAACTGAAGAACTGGTTTTAACGGAACAACTTCACAATATTCAGCAGACGATAATCCGCTTGAAGAAAGATATTGTATCCTGCGACCAGACAATTACCGAAAATCGACAGGAAGAAATCCAGCTTAAAGAGCAACATACTGAACTAGAACAGAATTTAGCAGAAAAACGGGAATCTTTCCGAATTCTTGAGATTAAAGGTTCGGAAATCGAACAGCAGCTCAACAAAATCAATTCAGCGATCCAGACTCTCCAGGAGGAGCGCTTTGGACTACTAAAGCAACAAGCCGAATATAGCGTTAGTTTTGGTAATCTTCAGGATAACCTCGAGCAGCGTCAGAATGAACTGAATTCGATTGAAAAGCAGCTGGCTGAGCATCGGGATAACGAACAAAAGAGTGAATCTAAAATCAGTCAAATCCGGCAGACAATGACATCACTGCAGAAGGACCTGGGTGATTTCCGAAATCAGCTCGAAAGCGTTGAAAATCAGCATTCCGAATTACTCAAAATTCAACAGGAACAGCAGAATCAATGCCGGCAGGTTGAATCGCATTTGGATCGGCTAAATAATCAAATCCAATTCTACAGCGGGATCATTCAATCTCATGAAGGATTTGATCCCGGTTTGCAATATATCCTGGATCATCCCGATCAATTTCAAGGAATTCGCGGCGCTTTGTCGGATTTACTATCAGTTGAACCTAAATATTATCTCGCAGTAGAGGCGGTACTCAAAGATATTTCCCGTTTACTGGTAGCGGACACCCGGAAAGCGGCACTCGCGACTCTGGCGAACTTGGCTGAGAAGGAAAAAGGGCGAGTTTCAATCATTCCCTTGGATTCCAATTTTACTATTGCAAAAGATACTCGAATAAAAAAAGATATCTTAAAGCCCGTAACCGATTTCATTCGCTGTGATCCGGCAATGTCCAATCTGCGGGATTTTCTATTTCAAAATGTTTATTGTTGTTCAGATGACCAGTTTGAT
>CAZJIU010000033.1:1935-18371 GCA_964546145.1 uncultured bacterium | reverse complement strand
CAGGCTGATCCGGGTAAGTCCAACCTGGATCAATCAATCAATAAATTGGAAGACAAAATCGCCATTCAAAAAGAATTAGCGGACAAGACTAAAAATGAGTTTGATCGGCTCAATTCCGAGCGGCAGAACCAGCGCATTGAGCTGATTAATCTGGAAAATAAATATCGAAATGTTGCTGACGCTCTGGATATTAATAATAAAAGTACCAAGCGCGCAATCGAGAATAAAGTTGCCTTTCAAGCGGAGCTTCAAACTGCCGAAAATAAAGCGGCAGAAATCCAGCAGACAATCGAAGTCAATCGCCATAAATTTGTTAAATGTCAGCAGCAGGTGGAAACAGCCGAAAAAGATATTGCAGATTTTCACGGTTTGTTTCAGGAACTGCGTAATAAGATCCAGAAATTAAACGATCAACTGAACCAACTGCGGCAGTCAAAGGAAATTCTCACTAATTCGATTAATCAGCAAGAATTGGAAAAGTCGAGGTATCAAGCGACTATTAATGAAGTTCAATCCATTTTGTTAGAAAAGTATAATCGCCTAATTCCGGAAAATCTGCCCCAGGATTTACCAGCCTTACCGGATGCCCGGCAGGCAGTCGAGAGGTATAAACGTAATCTGGAACAGATCGGCATGGTAAATATGGCGGTCAGAGAGGAGTATGAGGAAGAAAACACACGATTTACTTTTCTTAATGAACAACGCGAAGACCTGATTAAGTCGGAAAAAGGTTTGAATGAGGTAATCCTCCAAATTGATAATATTGCCCGCGAACAATATGTCGAAATATTTGAGCGAATTAAGCATAATTTTCAATCCACATTTGCAATTTTTTTTGGGGGTGGGGAAGCAGATATACGGTTGATTGGAGATAGTGATCCGCTGGAAGCCCAGATTGATATTTGGGCATGCCCTAGCGGGAAAAAGATGCGTTCGCTGAAAATGTTGTCTGCCGGTGAGAAGGCGCTTACCGCGATTGCCTTGCTTTTTGGCATTTATCAGGTCAAGCCCAGCCCGTTTTGTATTCTGGATGAGGTAGATGCACCGTTAGATGATGAGAACACTCGTCGTTTCAACAATGTAATTAAAACTTTTTCTGAGAAAACTCAATTCATTATTGTAACCCATAACAAATCTACTATGAATATTGCCGATGTTATGTATGGTATTACAATGGTTGAGAATGGGATATCTCAGATAGTATCGGTAAAAATGGAGTAATTATGAAAAGCATTCAAAATTTTTTGGTTGTGATTGTAATCTTCCTGGCGACTACAGTTCTTTGGGCAACCGAATTTGATCTGGATTATGCGATTTTTCGCGGTTCTGATAATAATGATATTGTTGAAGTCTATTTACTGATTCCGCGTAATTTATTTCAATTTTCGCCAGAAGGTGAGGGCTATCAATCTAACGGTTATGTGCGGATCGCCTTTACCTCTAATGATACAGTGCGAGGTATGCAGGAATGGAGTATTATTGATCGGATCGACCAGTTGACTGAGATTACCGAAACTCAAAAGATACCCGACATTGTGACCTTTTCAATGCCTGAAGGTAAATATAAAATAATTGCTCTGGTAATGGACTTAATCCTTAAAAAAACCTATCGCCAGGAAATTGATGCAAATCTACGTGCCTTTCCGGATAAATCTGTCTGCCTAAGCGATATTAATTTGAGCAGTACTGTATCAAAAACAAATACCCAAAATAAATTCAGCAAATATTTCGGCTATGATATTATTCCTAATGCCGGCAATCTGTATGGCGAACAACATCCGGTAATTTTCGGTTATTGTGAATTATATAATCTGTCATTCGATCCATCCAAGGTTGGTAACTATCAGGTCAAGTATTCAATTACGGATTTGAATAACAATGATAAAATAACCCTGGGGTGGAAAACCAAGAAAAAACCCGGCACTTCAGCGGTGGAAATCGGGAGTATTGATATTCAGAATTTGCCTTCTGGTTTATACAATTTTATGATTTCTGCCCGGGATATGGATACTGATCAGACAGCGGATATTTCCAAACGTTTTTATATTGTTAAAAATGATCTGAGAGATATGCAAGCTCTGGCATTAGCCGATGATTTAGATAATCTAAATGAGGAGCAGCTGGATGAGGCTTTTGGACCGTTGAAGTATATGGCAAATGATACGGAAATCCGCAGCTTCCGTAAGTCGGACATTACCGGTAAACGCACTATATTAAGAAAATTTTGGAGTCAGCGAGATCCCGATCCTTCAACTCCAATTAATGAAGCCAGAGTTAAATTTGAGCGATTATTACAGTATGTTAATGAGCAGTTTAGTAATTCTCGCCAAAAAGGCTGGAAGACGGACATGGGGCGGGTTTATCTTGTCTATGGTCCACCATCGGAAATTGAACGACACGCCAGCTCGCTTGAGGCTAAACCTTACCAGATTTGGCATTATTATGAAATCGAGGGTGGAATTATCTTTGTCTTTGTGGATAAAACCGGATTTGGGCAGATGGAGTTAGTCCATTCGACTGGCCGTAACGAGTTGCAGGATTATCAATGGGAGCGCTGGGTTTCGCCGTCTCCTTCATCATCCTCATCATTTGATACATATTAATAACTGAGATAAAAATAACCTGTACTCCGGTAAGATTTTAGTTTACTTAATGATTGTCTCTGTATTGCCCTTGTTCGGATTTCAATCGAATCGAAAAGGCATAATGATATCCTCTTTTATTAAAGATTTAAGTCGCGGAATAATAAATCTATTTTTCCCGCCGATATGTCCTGGTTGTAACCAGAGAATCAACGAGCTTCAAGCGGGAATATGTCCAGAGTGTTGGGAACAAATGATTCCTTTATCGCCTTTAGAAATTCAGGCTAAACAGGTTCCCGAGCACCTCGAGGCAGTATTCCCGGTATTTAATTTTGGGCCATTGATTCAAAATCTGATTCATGCTTTGAAATATCAGGGTTGTAAGTCACTGGGAGTTGCTTTGGGGAAATATGCCGGTATTCAGGTTCGACCGATGATTCCTCCTGAGCTGGATTTGGTGCTGATCCCGATTCCCTTACATCCAATCAAACTCCGAGAGAGAGGATATAATCAATCTGACTATATCGCTGAAGGATTTGCCGTATCGCTGCAGCTGCCAGTCAGAAAGGATATTCTGAGACGAATCAAGAATACCGTAACCCAAACCCAATTAACCGCGGAAGAGCGCCATCAAAATATGCAGGATGCCTTTTCGGTGAAAAAGAATGTCGATCTAACGAAAGTCAAAAATGTCATTTTAATTGATGATGTTTTGACGACCGGTTCGACCATGAATTCAGCTGCCGAGCTTTTAAAAAAGGTCGGAATTCAGAGGATTTACGGCTTAACAGTAGCCACGCCTATTTGAATTTATGGATTATTTTTTCTTGAATAATAGCCTGGAAAAAGGTAAAATTTCAGGTTGTTTTTGATAAGTTAACAAAAAGGTGAAATATGGCGAGATTAACCGTTGATGATTTGCAGGTAAAGGGTAAAAGGATTCTGGTTCGAGTTGATTTTAATGTTCCCTTGGATGAGAACCGTCAGGTTGCCGATGATTTTCGCATCCGATCTGCCTTGCCAACAATTAAAAAGTTATTGAATAGTGGCGGGAAGGTTATCTTGATGTCCCACTTAGGAAGGCCAAAAGGTGAGAAAAATCTTAAATATAGCCTGAAGCCGGTGGCAGATCATCTTAGTACATTGATTACTAATAAAGTCACTTTTGCACCTGACTGCGTTGGTGAATCGGTGAAAAATATGGTGAATTCTTTAAAAGAGGGAGAAGTTCTACTGCTTGAAAATCTACGGTTCTATGCAGCTGAAGAAAAAAATGATCCGGATTTCTCAGCACAGCTGGCAGAGTTGGGTGAGGTCTATGTTAATGATGCCTTTGGGACGAGTCACCGCGCCCATGCCTCAATGGCGGGCGTAGCGGAGCATTTCAACCAGCGAGCTGCTGGGTATCTCCTCGAGAAAGAGCTGCATTATCTTTCCGATTGTCTGGAGACTCCAAAGAAACCTTATACGGCAGTACTGGGTGGTGCTAAAGTCACCGGTAAAATCGAGATTATTGAGCGGATGTTTGGGAAAGTTGATAATATTCTGATCGGTGGCGGTATGGCCTATACCTTCTTAAAGGCCCAAGGCTATGAAATCGGCAAATCAATGCTTGAGGAGGATAAGCTTAGCCTTGCCCGTGATACCTTGGAAAAAGCCCAGAAATTTGGGTGCAAAATCTATCTGCCGACTGATACGGTCATTGTTGCCGAATTAAACGAAGAAGCCGTTGCATCTGTCGTAGATACTAAAAAGATGCCTGCTGATCAAATCGGGGTTGATATTGGTCCCGACACGACGATGGTTTTTTGCGACATCCTGGAAAAAAGTAAAACAGTTCTATGGAATGGTCCAATGGGAATTTTCGAGATTCAGCAATTTTCGACCGGCACGGAATCCGTTGCTCGGAAGTTGGCTAATATTACGGCGAAAGGAGCGATAACGGTAGTTGGTGGAGGCGATTCAGCCGCGGCGATGGAAAAATTTGGCTTGGTGAATAAGGTTACTCATGTATCCACGGGTGGCGGAGCATCGCTGGAGTTACTCAGTGGTTTAGAGCTTATTCCGATTAAATTGATTTCAAATAAAATGTGAGCATTATGAAAAGATATATCGTTGCAGGCAACTGGAAAATGAATAAAGATATTCCTGAATCAGTTGCCTTTACTAAGGATTTATTGGCTAAGCTATCAAATCTCACCCAAACTCTCGTTATTTTGTGCCCGCCCTTCACATCGCTGATTAAAGTTAGTGAGGCACTAAATTCAACCGAGGTGGAATTAGGCGCTCAAAATATGCATTTTCAATCTTCGGGTGCTTTCACCGGTGAGATCTCAGCCGCCATGTTGAAGTCAGCTAATTGCCAGTATGTGATTCTGGGACACTCCGAACGGCGTCATGTTTTCAACGAAAGTGATGAATTGATTCATCAAAAATTGAACACTGCTTTAGCAAGCGGGCTGACTCCAATCTTATGTATTGGCGAGACTCTCGCCGAGCGTCAGGCGGGAAGTACCCTTGAGGTATTAAGAAAACAATATTCAGCAGCATTAAAGGATATATCCGTTACTCAATTCCAGAACTGTATCGTTGCCTATGAACCGGTTTGGGCGATCGGGACTGGTGTTAATGCGACGCCGCAGCAAGCATCGGAGGCACATCGGGAAGTACGCCGTCTAATTGCCGACCAGTATGATCAAGAATTAGCGCAGAGGACAAAAATATTATATGGCGGGAGTGTCAAACCGGGTAATGCCAAAGAACTGATTGAAGCTGGTGATATTGACGGCTTTCTTGTTGGTGGTGCCAGTCTGATTGCAGAACAGTTTATTGCTATTGTTAAAAGCATCGAAGAATATGCAGAAAGGCAGGAGAAGTAGTGTATACATTTCTAATTATTATTTATGTAATTGTGGCTTTGTTATTAACCCTCGTGATTTTAATGCAATCCAGTAAAGGTGGAGGTCTATCAGGCACTTTTGGAAGTGTTGGAGGTAGTGCACTATTTGGTGGGCGGGGAGCAGCAACCTTTCTCTCCAAGGTTACAACCGGTCTGGCAGTTGCCTTCATGATAATTTCCATTCTGATCGGATTAATGTCAGCGCCCAGGGGCAAACCCACCAGTATTATCAGGCAGGAAGCTAACCGGCGTATTGCACCATCAGCGGATTTGCCAGTGCCAGAGGGTAGTTTAGAGGAAGAGGGATCTGAATTACCTACTGGTAACTAAACCCGCTATTTGAAAATTGTAGCCGAGGTGGTGGAATTGGTAGACACGCATGGTTGAGGGCCATGTGGGCGCTAGCCTGTACGGGTTCGAGTCCCGTCTTCGGCACAAATGGAAATCTAAATTAATGGGGAAAGAAATGAAATTGTACTGGAAAAAAGTAATATTTATGCTGCTGCTGGTACCAGTATTTTGGACTTCGATCCTGTTTGCTCAGGATCCGCTGGTTAAGGCTAATGATCTGTTTTTAGCCGGTAAGTATCAGGAAGCAAAAGCTATTGTCGAACCGATTGTCAAGGAGGATCCGAACTATGCTGGGGCGGTTTTTTTACTTGGTCGGATCTTTTTTAAGTTAGGTGATCTGAATCGTGCCAAGGAGTTAATTGACAAAGCGATTGAACTGGATTTAGCTAATCCTGACTACCGCAACGTACGCAATCAGATGGCAACTTTTGCCAGTAAATTGACTGAGGCGTCCCGTCTATCGAATAATGCCGATTACGAAGGATCAAAAAAGATCTGGCTCGAAATTATTAATGAGAATCCCAATTTTGTCAATGCCTATATTGAATTGGGGCGGGTATTAGTACGCCTGGGTGATCTTGAAAATGCTGCTGCTAACTTCCAAAAAGCGATCGCAATGGATCCCGAAAATGAAAATTATAAAAAAGAATTCGAGGCTCTGACCAAGCGTTATATCCAGGAAGGCATTCAACTCATGCAACGAAGGAATTATAGTACTGCTCTGGAGAAGTTCAAACAGGCGATCAGCTTGAATCCCAACGATGCCCAGGCTTATTATTTTAGTGCAATTGTATATTTGGATGAGAATAAATTCCCGGAAGCGTTATTGTCGGTCAACAAGAGTCTGGAGTTGGATCCGTCTTACCCCAAAGCCTTTTTAGTAAAAGGTAAAATATTAGCAGGCATGAATAATATTGAGGGAGCAATTAAACAGTATAAAAAAGCTATTGAATTAGATCCAGAATATATTGATGCGTGGAAGAATCTTGGCTTGGTTTATTATAAAATGAAAAATTTTGATGACGCCATTCCTATTTATTTGCAAGTTATCAAATTGCAACCTGATTATGCCTCAGCCTATGCTAACCTGGGCGCAGTGTATATTGAACAGAAAAAATATAACGATGCCATTACGGTATTAATCAAAGCTTGCGAATTAAATCCGAGGGATTATGCCAGTACCTATCGTCTGTCGCAAGCTTATAATAACATCGGTAAGTGTGATAAGGCCAAAGAGAGTGCCGAGCAGGCATTGAAAGTTAAACCAAACTGGGCTCCGATTTTGATTGAGTTGGGAATTGCCGAAAGATGTCTAGGTAATCGTACTGCCGCCAGACAGGCTTTCCAAATTGCTGCCAGGGATCCAAAGTGGAAAGCCGTTGCCGAGTATGAATTGAAAACAGTGCAATAATAAAAATGTAAGTAAATTTATAGGGTGAGATTTCTCACCCTTTTTTATTTTAGAATGGACATTGCATGAATTAGGAAATCTTCTTATTTTAGACTGAATTGAATCGGGATTGAGGAGATTTTTAAAGAGTAAATATATGAAAGAGTATGTTGTAACTAATCAGGAAGCCCGACAAGTTGATCATTATACGATGGACAAATTGGGAATTCCCGGGATTAGTCTGATGAAACGAGCTGGTCATTTTGTTTCGTTGCAAACCAAAAAAATGCTAAAGGATGTTCCTGGTAGTCAGGTGGATATTTTCTGTGGCATGGGCAACAACGGCGGCGATGGATTTGTGGCGGCTCGGGATTTGGCTGACTGGGGCGCTTCGGTAAATATCTGGTTAGCAGGTGATCCTGCAAAAATAAAAGGTGATGCGCTATATTATTTTAAGCACTGCAATACTAATCGGATTACGATCAAACCAATTCTAAGCCCGGCTGAGATTCCATCTATTACTCAGATCGCTCATGCCGATCTGATCATTGATGCTTTGCTTGGAACTGGATTCAAGGGTGAAGTCAAGGGTGTCATAAAGGAATTGATTGTGCTAATCAATTCAGTGAAGCGCCCGGTATTAGCAGTGGATATTCCTTCGGGAATTCAGGGTGACACCGCGCAGATTGGTGGGGTAGCTGTCCAGGCGACTAAAACTGTTACGATGGGATTTTTAAAACGAGGGCTATTGTTCCAGCCAGGTAAGCGCATGGCTGGCGAAGTGGTTATCGCTGATCTTGACTATCCTGAAGAGGCTTTTACTGTTCTAGAAAAGGAAACTTTTCTAATAGATCAAAATATTGTGAATCCTTTATTTCCGGTAATTTATGACAATACCTATAAGCATAAGCAGGGTAAGGTATTGATTTTTGCCGGGTCACCGGGAATGACGGGGGCGGCAGTCTTAACTGCGGTAGCTTGCCTGCGAAGCGGTGCCGGACTGGTGGTAAATGCCATTCCAGAGAGTTTGAATCCGATCATCGAGATTAAAACAACTGAGACTCTATCTATACCCTTACCAGAATCTTCTGATCATACATTTTGTCCGAAATCTTTGGCTGGAGCGCGAGAACGGGTCGAATGGGGTGACGTGATTGTCTTTGGACCGGGAGTCTCGGCTCGCCCGGAAGTCTGCGAATTTGGAATAGCCTTGTTAAAATCGCATTCGAAACCGATGGTCGTTGATGCTGATGGATTGCGGATTTTCCATGATAATCTGAAATTAATTAATCAGCTCCCGGATCTCATCTTGACTCCGCATGTTGGTGAATTTGCAATGCTTTCCAAGATAGATATGAAAACAATCTTAACAAATCCAGTAGATGTTGTGCGGGATTTTGTTGAAAAGTATCGTTGTACCCTAGTGCTCAAGGGAGCACCGACAATTGTCGTGAGTCCGGAGGATCAGGTTGGGATTAATAGCACTGGTAATCCTGCTCTCGCAACCGGTGGGACTGGAGATGTGCTGACCGGAATGATTGCCGGATTTCGGGCGCAAGGTATGAATTCCTTTGACGCAGCTACAGCTGCAGTTTTTCTCCATGGTATGGCAGGTGACCTGGGAAGAGAAGAATATGGCATTCGCGGGCTAATTGCCGGAGATTTGTTGAAATTAATTCCCGGAATATTGAAAAACTTTGAGAAGGTTGTTTAATGTCTAATTTTAAATATAAAATACCGGCAATTCTGTACAGTGTGCTGATTTTTGGAATTTCGTCAATTCCTCAGGCAAATCTGCCGCGGCTAGATATCCTTAATTTTGATAAATTAAATCACCTGATAGAATATACATTTTATGCGATGACTTTATTCCTGGCTTTTTCCAATGCCAAATCGGAAAAAATTATTAAATATGCTGGTTTACTGACTATCCTTACCGGTCTATTATTTGGAATAACTGACGAAATTCACCAGATATTTGTGCCCGGAAGAGAGTTTAGTATGTTCGATTATGCAGCCGATACCTTAGGCATTCTCTTAGGCGTTTTTGTTTACACCAAATTTGGATTATCCGCTATTTTTAAAAAGAATTTAGACCAGCAGTCTACGTAACAATTTAAAAGGTAACATGGGCAAATATGGGATTGGTCTCTTTAAAAATTAGTAATTTTGCAATCATCAATAATATTGCCGTAGAATTTACTAATGGCTTTACCGTAATGACGGGAGAAACGGGAGCCGGGAAATCAATAATCATTGATGCATTAGGTCTTGCCCTGGGCGAAAAAGCTACCCCGGCAATGATTCGTTCAGGAGCTGATACAGCCGAAATCGAATGTCAATTTTTAGACGTTGATCTTGCTCATCCGGTTTTTGGATTTTTGGTCGAAAATCAGGTTCAGAAGGCAGAGCGGGGACTTATTTTGAGAAGGGAATTGAATATTAACGGTCGGTCGAGAGCCTGGATTAATGATACTCCGTGTACGATTAGTGTTTTGAAAACTGCCGGCGACCTGCTGGTAGATTTACACGGACAACATGACCATCAATCACTATTGAGAGAAGAGAACCACATTCAATTTCTAGATGCGTTCGGTGGGTATCGGGATCTATTGGAAAAAGTGCATGACTCTTATCTAAATCTTCAGCACCTCAATGAAAAGTTGACCTTATGGACGGAGAAGCGAAAACTAAATCAGGAAAAACGCGAGCTTTGGGAATTTCAATTAAGTGAAATCAATAAAATTGACCCGCTTGAAGGTGAATATGAGGAGCTGCTTAAAGAGAAGTCAATTTTGGAAAATATTGAAAAAATTCACTTAATTGCTGAGGAGCTGAAGCAGATTTTATATCAGGGTGATGAGAATACAGTTTACCAGCAATTGCTATCGGCAATTAAGAAATTAGCAGTGCTCAACAACATCACTCCGGATTTTTCCGAAGAATTGAGTAGATTAGAAGAGACTCAATTTTTAGTTCAGGAAATTGCCAATCATCTGGCCACTTATACCGATAATTTGCGATTCGATCCCAATCGCCTGGAAATTGTCAACAAGCGACTGTTTAGTCTGCAGCAGTTGATGAAAAAGTATGGGACCACCTTGCCGGAAGTACTGGCTCATAAGGAACAAATCCAGCGTAATTTGAGCGAAGACGATGGCTTGGATGTTGAAATTTCCAAGAATGCTCGAGAATTTGAAAAACAGAGGTTAGAATACGAGAAAATTGCACTTGAACTATCGGAATGTCGGAAATATCAAGCAGAACTATTTGAAGATCAGATCGTTGCTGCCTTAGCCAGACTTGGTATTGCTGATAGTCAGTTTAGAGTCAAAATAGAGCATCTTGTGGATTCAGAAGGGTGGGTGCAGCTAGGTGAGCAAAGAATCAGAGGTGATGGCAACGGAGTTGATCAAATAGCATTTGAGATAAGTACTAACCCCGGTGAACCTATACGACCATTAGTAAATATCGTATCCGGTGGTGAAGTGTCGCGGATCATGCTGGCAATGAAATCAATTCTGGCAGGTAAAGACCATATTCCAGTGGTTATCTTTGATGAAATTGATACCGGTATCTCGGGTAAAATCGCTCAGGTTGTGGGAAATGAATTGAAATCCCTGGCAGAAGTTCGACAGGTAATTTGCATTACTCACTTACCTCAAATTGCGGGCTTAGGTGAACACCATTATCGGGTTTATAAAGTTTCCGACGATGGTCGGAATTATACCCGAATCGCCAAGTTGTCTGTGGAGGAGCGGGTGGAAGAAATTGCGACTTTGATTGGTGGAATTTCGGTGACTGATACTACCCGGGCGCAGGCGCGGGAATTAATAAAAACTGGTGGTTAATCAAAATGAACTTTACTGAACTGGTTCAAAAACGGCAATCGTGTCGGAAGTACACTTCTCAGGCAGTTGATCGCAAAATAATTGATCAGTGTCTGGAAGCCGCCCGTTTGGCGCCATCAGCGCATAATTCGCAGCCCTGGTCGTTCATTGTGGTAGATAATCCCGAGGATATTGCACGGATCTCCGAAAAGGCATTTACGGGAATCTACTCGACGACTAAATTTGCCGGTAAAGCCCCAGTGATAATAGTTGTCATAACGGAAAAGGCAAATTATCTAGTTCGTTTAGGCGGTCAGATCCGGGACGTGAAATATAGCCTGATTGATATTGGAATTGCCTGTGAACATCTGGTGCTACAGGCGGAAGAATTGGGATTGGGTACCTGCTGGATTGGCTGGTTTAACGAAAAGGGAGTCAAGAAGGCTTTGAATTTACCGCGTTCGATAAAAATTAATATTCTCATTAGCATGGGTTACTCCTTAGATCCTAAATACCGACGGGAGCGCAAACGTAAAGCGCTGGATGAGATTAGAAGGTTTTATTCTTCCAAAAAATAAAATTGACGTTTATAGATTGAACCGCCGGATTATTTAAATTTACTTAAAATAGAGCTTACGACATCTTTATAAACCGAGAAGGTCAACATCTTTAGTTTGGGATAATCCTCGCGATAAAAATAGTATCCTTCATATTGACCTTGCCGGGAACTCCGAGCAGAATCTTTGATCAAATACCAGTTATATTCGCCGACTTTGGTATATCCAATAATATGAACTCCATGATCGTCTTCAGTAGCGCCATTCTGAATCCGCAGCTCCCTTGAGTCCTGATTGATATATTCCTGAGGGATATCAAAAGTTGGAATAAAAGCCGCATCCTCTTTTCCGTAATATCCGGGTTCGGAAACATCGCCTCCGATGCAAAGAGTGTAACCTGTTTCGAGTGCTTTTTGAATGATGCCGCACCATTCATCCAGCGGTAAATTGTAATAGCTGCTGTCCCGCCACCAATTATCAGGAACATCAAAAATACCTTTAGTATAGAAGGGTATCGAAGATGTTGACATGAATTCGAGATAGTCATCTAATTTTAATTGGAGGACGTTGGCTAAAAATTCTTGGGGGGTATACTGTTTCTTATTGTATAAAAATGACTCCGGCGGCATACCAAGATGTTTGTTTAGAATTATTTTGATAGACTCGAGGGCTGCCTCATCATCCCAGAATTTGTGATCCTTGCAGTAATTTAAATAAGCCTGGAGTTCCTCGAAAAGAGCAGTATGATTATGTCTGGTTTTACCGTTGATGAGCCCGGTATAGGCCTCGGCTGGAACCGCACCATATTGCTTCATTATCCGAAATACGGCGTTACCTTCCGAACCCTCGCCAAATTCGGAATTGTCGCGCTCCCGGAGATAGCGTCGGGCCTTTTCTACATATTCCCAATAAACGGTGTAGAGCTCCGATAATTTGATTTTCTTCTGATGCAGCCGATAGACTTCCGATTCGAGGAAAGAGGTAGTCGAAAAACACCAGCACATTCCGGATTGATATTGCGCTACTGGTGGAAAAGCAAAATAAGTTTTAAATACTTCCAAAGAAGCCGGTTTTTGAACATTGGGGAAATCGGCAATTAACTTCCGTTCGGTTTGTTTCTTCTGTTCGGCTTCCTGTTTCTGGCGATCGAGAATCCTTTGAGTGATTGAATCCTGGCAAGCTCGCTCACGTTCCAGTTCGGCTTTCAGTTCGTCAAGAACGGGATACTTGGGTTTCTCAATCCATTTTGCCTTGTCCTGTTGGGCAAATAACATGACATTTACAACTAGTAAAAGATACCCGAAACCTAATTCTTTTCTAAACATGGCGGGCTTCTCCTTTATTGTGTTTCATTCTACATAAAAGTAAGCTGTTTTGAGAAATTAGCAATGGTTTAGTGTAGTCAAATTACCATTATACTTGGTGATTATTGCTATTTAAATTGTTTGTTTAAGAATTACTTTTTTGCTTTGGTTGAATTCGGATTATATTACGCCGGTTATGATTTTAAATTTTATCAAATCCAACCAATTATTAATCATCTGGCTCACCTCGTTGTCAATCCTGACCTTTTTCGGGACTCTATTATTAATACCAATTTTATTGGTAAGGATGTCGCCTGATTATTTTATTAATTCCCATCGGATTCCTTTTAAACAGCGGCATCATCCGGTTATTAGATTGATAATTCTAATGGTTAAGAATCTTCTCGGTTTGTTATTCCTGATTGCCGGATTTATTATGCTTTTTATTCCCGGCCAAGGATTATTGACGATATTTGTTGGCATAATTTTACTCAATTTTCCCGGTAGATGTAAACTGGAGCGGAAACTTATTTTACATCCAAAGATTTTACCTGCAATCAATTTAATTCGCCAAAAGTCAGGAAAGAGTCCACTTAGAACTACAAATGATGAAAATTCAGGAGGAGGAGATCTTGAAGCTTAAAAAAATCACCCCCAGAGAAGCATTTATTTATATCTGCTTGAACATGATATCTGCTGATCGCGAGATTGATGATCGCGAGACGGACAAACTATTTGAAATATTAAAGCGTTATGGCATTAAAAAAGAGGAATTGGAACGGGTTATTACAATTATTCAGGAATCCGGTCCAGATAAAGCTTTTGAAGCCGGATTAAAGTCAGCTAAAATTGCCAAGAAACTGGATGATCAGATGAAACAGAATTTAATCCATGCGCTGCTTGAAATTATTGAAGCCGACGAGAAAGTGCACGATGCGGAATTGGATTTTCTCGAACAAGTTAAGATGATTCTGAATAAATAATTTAATTTTTGTTAGTCAAATCGTAAGCGGCAACAATCTCTTTTAAAAATTTTAAAAAATCCTGTGAGAATTCATCTCTTTTGAGGGCAAACTCGACCGTAGTTTTGAGATAATCTAATTTATCACCTACGTCATAGCGTTTGCCTTCAAAAAGATAGGAATAAATGCCTTCACGTTGGATTAGTAGTTGTAATGCCTCAGTCAGCTGGATCTCGTTATTCTTGTCCGGTGTGACTTTTTCTATCATGCTATAGACTTCGGGAGTCAGAATATAGCGTCCGGCAATGGCGAAGTCAGAAGTTACTTGGGCTTGGCTTGGTTTTTCGATTAATTGATCTACTTTGTAAATCCGCTCGCTTACTTTTTCACCGGATACAATTCCATAACGCCCAATCTTTTCCCGCGGAATTCGTTCAATGCCAATGACGGTTTGCCGAAACTGGTTATATACGTCAATCAGTTGCTGGGTTGCAGGAATGACCGCATCCACTACTGTATCGCCGAGCAAAACGGCAAATGGCTCATTGCCGGTATGTTGTTTAGCGTAATAAATAGCATCACCCAATCCGTTCAACTGTTTCTGGCGAATGAAATGGATATTTGCCATATCGCCAATTCGGCCAACATTGATTGCTAAGTCATGCTGACCTTTTTGTTCGAGAATAAATTCGAGTTCGGTATTACGGTCAAAATGGTCTTCGATAGCTCTTTTACCTTTTCCCGAGATGATCAAAATATCATCAATTCCCGAATCAATGGCTTCCTGAACAACATATTGAATTGTCGGAGTATCAATAATCGGGAGCATTTCCTTAGGTTGGGCTTTTGTTACCGGTAAAAAGCGGGTTCCCAGTCCAGCTGCAGGAATAATGGCTTTACGCACCATATTTCTAAAATGTCTCCTATATTATGTAAGGTTTAATGACCCGGGCATTGTGTTTTTTCAGATTGACAATCAAACGATTAAGCATATTGTTGTTAGTATAAATACCGATAATTGAGCCACCCGAGCCAGCAAACTTAGCAGAGGCACCACACGCTCGCGCTGTTTGGATTAGTTCCTGATTATCCGGACTTATCTTCATGATTTTGCTTCGCAGGTCGAAATTTTTGTTAATTAAACAATTCAGTTGTTCAACATCGCCATTTTCGATTGCTTCCCGCCCTTCGTCGGCAAGGTCGGCGATCTGATTCAGTGTTTGATGCACTTCGGTATCACCCCGATCATAGCGCATTTTAACTTCATTCAGTACCTGTCCGGATACTTTACTCAGTGAAGTTTTATAGGCTAGATATAATTTTGGTAATTTCTGAGGATCAATTGGCCGATATATGCCATGTTTTTCCTTTTCCATAATCTCGCGATTAAAATCCATATATATGCAGCCTTCATATACTTGAATGACCCGGTCCTGGAGTCCGGCACTGATTCCCAGTTCCTCGATTTCGGCTTCCAGAATGATAGTTGGCAGGATTTCTTTGGGAATTTTTATTCTATAGAATTTCATCAAGGCGCGCATCGTTGCAGTGATGATAGCACTTGATCCGCCCAAGCCAACCTGCCGGGGAATTGAAGAGGAATAACGAATTGAGAAATTTTTACTATCCAGTTTGATCTTATTTTGATTACAGTATGTATAGAATTTACAAATGGCGGCTTTGATTAACCGATCACCGCCATAATATCCCTGGGCGTTTATTCTTTCGATCAAATCGTGGATATTTTTAAATATGTTTAAATCTGATTCTGAAGATTCAATATGGAGTTCAGGTGATTCATATAGAGAAATATGAGCACCGAAATTTCCGATGATAATGGCAATCGTTTTACCAAAATAGCCATCCGAAGGATTACCTAATAAACCGGCTCGGGCATAAGCGTGTGTTTCGATGATCATCTTATTGAAATTTTTGTTTGTTTTTTCGTGAATATGCAGAATAATTAATGGTCATTTTATTATTTAATGATAAAAAACTTTTGTGGCGCATAGGGGGTTCGAACCCCTGTTACCGACGTGAGAGGCCAGCGTCCTAACCACTAGACGAATGCGCCTTATGATTTAAAGTCCTATTAAGTCCTTTTAAGCCTTTGTAAGTGCTATTAAGATGAACTGGTTTTTTACTGGCAATTATTTTAACTGAACTTAAAAGAACTTAAAAACGTTTATTAGTACTTGTTTTTGGGATTTCAAAAAGCGTTTGGCTGGGGTGCAGGGATTCGAACCCCGATACTCAGATCCAGAGTCTGATGTCCTGCCATTGGACGACACCCCAAAATTCAAAAAGCGGATTAATTTACAAACCGGCCTGTCAAAGAGCAAGCAATCATCAGGTGGTCAATCAACATAGAAGGCATAGTATCCTAATAAATGATACTCCAGATTCAATAACAGATAGTATCTTTTAGATTCTATGTTTGGATTGCTTTTGAGCGAGAGACGGGGCTCGAACCCGCGATCCCGACCAGTCGGGAGCAACGTAGGGCTTATTGTAATTGCTAATGAATATTTGAGAGCGAGAGACGGGGCTCGAACCCGCGA
>CAZJIU010000033.1:0-1835 GCA_964546145.1 uncultured bacterium | reverse complement strand
TTATTGTAATTGCTAATGAATATTTGAGAGCGAGAGACGGGGCTCGAACCCGCGATCCCGACCAGTCGGGAGCAACGTAGGGCTTATTGTAATTGCTAATGAATATTTGAGAGCGAGAGACGGGGCTCGAACCCGCGACAACCACGTTGGCAACGTGGGGCTCTACCATCTGAGCTACTCTCGCATTTTATAAAAAGCGGTGGAAATTTAATTTAGAATTAGCCCTTATGCAATATTTTTTGAACCAAATAGTTCAGATTTCAATTTATAAAACATCAGTTGGATTATAGCAGAAATTCTGATAATTTTTCAGCCTAATGGAAATGATTGAAAGTAAATATTGTATAATTATACCGGCATATAATGCTGCGGCAAATATTAACTCAGTAATTAATTTGATTCGATCTTATTATCCGCAAATACGCATTATCGTAATTGATGACGGTTCAACTGATGATACGGTATTAGTTGTCTCCAAATACCCATCGATCTCAATTTATCGTCACGCTAACAACAAGGGAAAGGGAGCAGCAATAAAAATCGGGATCGAAAAAGCACGCCAGAAGGGATTTATTTATGCGATTTTTCTCGATGCCGATATGCAACATGCTCCAAGCAAAATCAGTGATTTTATCAAAATAAGCGAACAGTATAATCTGGATTTGGTTTTGGGGAAAAGATCCTTTTTGCGAACTTCAATGCCATTTCATCGCATATTGTCAAACAGTATCACCTCTTTTTTAATTTCACTACGGACTGGAAAAAGAGTACATGACAGTCAGTGTGGCTATCGCCTGATCAATTTATCAAAAATTTCATTAGATAAGTTTGTCGAAAATAGATTCCAGTTCGAAAGCGAATTTCTGATCAAAATGATATATGGTGGAATCAAATACTCCGAAGTTACAATTCCCACAATCTACAGTAAATCAGGCAGTTATATTAATAACATAATGGATACAATTAATTTTATTAAATTGTATTTAGGCAGTTTTTTCTGGTTTTAACATAATATGTATTGGAGTTTTCAATGACTGAGATTTTACAGATGATTGCGATTACTTTTGTACCAACACTTGAATTACGCGCTTCGATCCCTTATGGTATTTTTGGGATAGAAATGAAATGGTGGATTGTATTTTTAGTGTGTGTGATGGCTAACATAATCATTGGTATTTTTATTTTCATTTTTTTGGAATGGATAATAAAGTTAATTTGCTTAGTAAAACCAATTGAAAATCTGTGGAATAAATACACAAAACACACTCAGCGTCGAATTTCGAAAGCAGTCGAAAAATATGGTGAGTGGGCGGTGGCGATTTTTATTGGAATTCCGCTCCCCGGTTCAGGTGTTTATACCGGTGCCGTTGCCTCATTTTTAATTGGTTTAGATTTTAAAAAATTTATCATTGCTGATATAATTGGTGTATTGATTGCCGGTATCCTTGTTACGATTATTTGTCTAACCGGAGCAGGTTTATCGAGTATTTTTATCAAACAAATGTAGGATTTTTACTTTATAATATTCCGTTTGATTTATAAATTTAGACGCTTTTTAATAGAACTTAATATTACGGGGTGTAGCGCAGCCCGGTTAGCGCGCTTCGTTCGGGACGAAGAAGTCGGAGGTTCAAATCCTCTCACCCCGACAAGATATGTTTACACAGTATATATTTTATATAGTGCTAGTCGTGATCGATATTATATCGGTCAGACAGAGGATTTAGGCCGACGATTAGAAGAGCATAATAGTGGTTATTCCAAATCCACAAAATCGGGTATTCATCCCGAAAAATCGGGACTCATCCCGACTAAATTTGATCTACACAGTATAT
>CAZJIU010000032.1:0-23395 GCA_964546145.1 uncultured bacterium | reverse complement strand
TTGTAGGTCATCACGAGAAATTCAGTTGGATAAATTACCTGTTTGATCTGTTCCTGAGGATTTCTCTTCAGTACATATATCCCTAATCCGAAAACCAGGATAATCAGGATCAGTAACAAAAAATTTTTCAAACCCGAACCCTTTATTTAAATCATCATAATCAAGATTAATCTACAAAAATTTAGTATTGGAATTTCTGGATTTTTTTCCAAACAGGCAAAAAGGATTTTTATTTTTAAAATCAAGAACCCTGGTTACTGCTTCTCAAAATGCAGTCCAAGAGTTACGATTTTTTTAGGTAGAACCTTAAAATTGATTTGATAATCATTCTTAAAATTCAAAACCTCAATAATCAACTCCTCAAGCGAAAGAACATTGACCATCGAGAGCGGTAAATATGTCGTGATTGATCCCTGAATAATGTGATTAGTTGGATTAAACAAGCGCAGCACGGCACTCGAAGAATTTTCGCCAAATTTTAAAGCTGAAAAACACAAATCCACCGGCTCAATTCTTAGAAATTCCATTTCAACTGGTAAATTCCCCTGGGGTTTACTGAGCATAAAATTCCAGACCTTGAATAGCTTAGTACAAGCATCAAGGATAATCTGACCGCTTTCCCAGCCTCCCAGATAGGGATCAAAGGATAAAAAGTACTTATAGGTAGTAGGACCAGCTAATGGATCTCGGGCAAGGGGTTCCCGGTTGGCGGTATCCAGCAGTGGAAAAGCGACGAAAGCCGGTTTTTTTCTGCGGATTTCAACATTATGAATTTCTTTACTGATGATCGCAAAGCCGCTAATTTCATCAGTAAATCCGACAAAAGAATTGAAGTTAAGGTTAAACTTGCTTGTCTTTTGAATTGATTCGCAAGCATTAATGTCTTCAATATTAAAATAGGTATCGGAATATATTCTTTCAACCGGGAAATTGGCGGGAAAATAGAGGTCAATTTTATGCCGTTCGGCTTTATCATACAGCTCAACTGCAATATCAACAAAACGGGAGAGGCGATCTATGGAAAATATCAGGATAACCTTAGTCTTATTATTCTCCAGTTGATGGTTCTGCCGATAATCGAATTCCACTCTTAAGCGAGCAAAAAGTGGATTGTTAACGGTAATCCAAATATCTGGTTTGAGAGTCTTGGAAACTATCTGCTGCTGAGAAATCAATTCCCCATTCTCATTGTAGGGTGTATCTATAAAATAACCCAGATTAACATAATTGGTACCGGTCTCTTTTGCAAAAACATTAAAAGTGCCATTACTATTAATACTGACTCTGATAAAATCGTTTTCAAGAATCGTGTCGGAAACAGCGATGTTTTTTTTCTGGGATGGAGGAGCTTTGTGAACCGGTACAACCCGATAGGTCTTATATCCCATTGCCGGAATATTATTGACCTCCAAAAAGCAGTGAAACCGTCTCTTTTCTTCATTACCATGATGTTCAAAAAGAGGAATTATTTTTTCCGAATAGGTATTCCAGCAGGGTACTTTCCGCCCCGCTGAATCTTCCACAATGACGTTACCCTGATGTATTTTAATTGGTAAGTCTAAATCCACCTCAACAATTTCAGAGCGATTATAGGGAAGTGGATTGAATAATGTAAAAAAGTATCCCCGATCTTTATCCGGGGGCTGAACATTTGCCAGCAATTTGCGGATTGTTTCTTCAAACGTCTTTTTAAGCGATTCGTTAAGGGTATGATATTCCTCCCCGATGATATTTTCCTGCTCTTTATCGAGCAGCTGCGTAAGTTGAACCTTTTGCTGGAGAGTCATCAAGGATTCCCAATAGGATTGGATTATCGCTTGCGAGCCATTTCCCACCAGATATTGATAAATAACCTCCCAAGGCTCAGCATACGCCTGCAAGAGATGCTCGGCATAAATATTTTCAGACTGGATCAGGGAAGCGCTGATCGCACTCTGCGTATGGGATTGACTACTATGTGGAATAGACTCATGCGTAACAACTTTTAGATTATCCAGGATTTTACTATCCTTAATTTTCCAAAAGTAATCCGGGAGAGCTACAGATTCGACCTGAATATCTTTCTGGTAATTGAGAAAATTAATTAGCTCTTGTATCTGGTCCGGATTCTTGCGCGGATCGAAATAGCTGATGATCATCTGGGGAATTTCATATTCCTGGGATTCTTCACGCTGGTTAACTAATTCCTCCATCGAAAATAATAACTGCGAATTGTCAGTAGAAGACTGGTGATCAAAGCAACCGGCTACAACCGCTTTACTGCCTTCCAAACCCTGCCAGAGAAATTGTTCCGGCAAACCGTTTATGCTTGAGATCGGAACGCAAATCGTATCAATATTAAAGCCGTTAAATATCTGTGGTAATTGTGAATTGATTCGGCAGTTAAAAGTTGAAAAACCGACTTTCATCACCTCGCCGATCTCAAAACAAACCTTACTGGCATATAGCAAATTGCGAATCAATGTTTCGCTGCCAGCGAGACAATTATTGGGAAGCAGATACCAGGGACCGCAGAGGATTTTGCGTTCTTCGATCAGTTTTTCGAGGATACCAATCCAGTCCGGCTCAGCTTGAATCAGTTGTTTTAAATATTTGGCATGAAATGTTAGGTGATTAACGAGGTTATTATTAGAAGTTTTAATTACTTTCAGGATATCTTTAATATATAAAATTTCGGCCGGTTCACGATCCTGTAAAGGAATATCAGCAGCGATAAATTTAACTACGGAAATATTCATTTATTTCCTGACTTCTTCTTGATTCTTTTTGTTCGATATATTGAATTGCCCCGCTTCAATATACCATAACAAAAGCTAAATCACCGAGTAATATTTACAAAATTGAAACGAATAAATCAACTAAAAAGATTATCTTTTTTAGTGGCTCTGCGGTTGAGCAGAATACCGGCAAACTTCTTGGTAATACTAGTCAGATAATCAAATTCAATTTTACTGTCAAATTCAAAACTGGGAAATATTTTATTGGCTCTCAATTCCAGCTGGTATTGATCGAGTAAATCTTCAGCCCATATTAGGTCTTTTTGTTTAATTTTATGGTGCAATTGGGGCGATAAATAGCAGCCATCTTCAATGAACCTCTGGGGCAATTGCCCGGTTGTAAAAGGCAAATCTATTAACGACAGCGGTGGGTGTGCGACAATAATCTGAACCCGATTGGGAATCCTTGCAATTATCCCCGATAGCAGCGACTGAATCACCTCGGAACGCCATTCTAACCATTCCGGCATCATCGTCAGCATTTGTTCACCGGATGATACAATCTCACCCATTACTGAGCTAAACTCGGTGACACAAAACGGACAGTAGCAGAATGGCGGAATCCGATGCTGGATGTCCAGCTCTTCTTTTTCCCAGAAAAATGGAAACCGAAAATGCTGAAGATAAAGGTAATCCAGATCGAATTTGTGAATTACCCGTTCGATGCTGGAGTAGCATAATTGCATCGCCTGGGGATTATTGGGACAGATGGGATAATATCCCGCCGAAGGAACATAGGGAGCTCCCAGGTAATTGACCGGAGGTGTGTAATTTTCACTTAAATAATATCCCGACTCATGAAAACATTCGATTATCGCACCGGTCTTAAGACCAACCACTTTAGCCTGTCCTATCAGATTTTTCAAAATGCCATTTGTCCGTTTCTGAATTTCCCGATTTCTAAATGACTCCGCTTTTATCGAAATAAAAATACCACCACAACCACTTTCTTTGAGTGAGTTGAATTCCCGGGATAACTCTCTTCGGGAATAGGGCATTGGCGAATATACTAAATAATAAGCCATACCAACCGATCTTTCGACACTTAAAAACTATCAACCTAAAGGTACGTTAACGTTGATTGAAGTCGTAATCATTCTTTTCTTTTGATCCTGAAAAGGGAGATTATTATTTCTTTTTTAATCCAATATAATCTAGTCGAAGCTCGTGGATTTTTCCAATGGAACTCCTCTCGGAGGAACCACTAACTGACTGAATTCCACTAAGATCAATAGAAGGATTTTTGAGTATCTTGATTTCAATCAAACACACGAAAATTTATCATCTTTTAAGCAAATATAAAATCTTATAAAAGGAGTATTGACCTTTTAAAGAAATTATTAGAAATTAAACAAGCATAAATGAATGTGGGCTATTTCAAGCAACTTATACATTATTAGAAATAGTCTATAAAAATTCCGGGATGAAATGGAATTCAGGTGAAAAGTAGTATGAACCGAGGTGTAAAAAATATTTAAGCTGTTTAGCATAAGGAAGGGATTATAGAAGAGTACCTAAAAAGTAAAAAACAAAAATCTCCGGGAATGCTGAATCCAGCCTATTCGGAAAGGTAAAGTAACGAATGCCATACTCCATTTCTCTTGCGGAAAATGATACTATTCTGGTGGTCAAAATATCCAGTCCATCGGATACTTGTACTGCATTTGATTATGCCAACGAAATTCACGATTACATGGTAAAAATGGGGATTAAAAAACTCTTGGTGGATTGCACTGAATGTGAGTTAGTCTCCACTATTACCGGAATTTACAAATTAGCCTATGATGATTTGAATAAACTATCCGATTTTCAATATAAAGCCCGCACGGCATTATTAGTTTCTTCCGATGATCATTCGCGCGATTTCCTAGAAACCGTTTTCATTAATACCGGTCACATCTTAAGACTTTTTCGCAATCGAGAGCAGGCAATGGAGTATTTGAAAGGAAGCCCGGATACAAGAATAGACAACAAATAAATGATTATTTATATCCATGAGTTCAATGTCATTTTGAGAACCATTTAGGGAATTGAGGAGAAAAAATAATAAAGTGGCTGATATTAAGAATATCGAAAAAGTGTTTAGATATAGTTGTATAAAGTTATCTAATGTACAGTAATGATTAAGAAGAGGATTTATGAAATATTAGAAAAAGCTTTACCTGGTGATGTACCAAGTAAAATTTTTGATATATTCATTATGTCCTTGATTTCTCTTAACGTTCTTGCCGTCATCTTAGATACAGTTCCATCTATTTCAGAATCGTTTTCTCAATTCTTCAATTATTTTGAAATATTTTCTATAATCATATTTAGTATAGAATATTTACTTCGGGTTTGGTCATGCACACTAAATGATCGTTTTAAAATGCCAATAATCGGAAGGTTAAAATATTTACTTACTCCAATGACATTAATTGATTTATTAGCCATATTGCCTTTTTATATACCTATGATTATTCCATTTGATCTTCGATTTCTTAGAGCAGTAAGATTATTTAGGCTATTCCGATTGTTTAAAATGGGAAGATATTCGAAAGCTTTACAGACATTATATGTTGTGATAAAGAATAAAAAAGAGGAACTTCTGATAACAATATTTTCAGTACTTATTTTGCTTATTATCGCATCAAGTCTTATGTATTATATTGAAAACACAAGGCAGCCTGATTCGTTTTCCAGTATTCCTTCTGCCATGTGGTGGGGAGTAGCTACACTAACCACAGTGGGATATGGTGATGTATATCCCATTACGCCGATAGGAAAGATACTAGGTGCATTGATAGCTTTACTTGGAATAGGTTTGTTTGCATTACCAGCCGGTATTTTAGCATCTGGTTTTGCAGAATATATTAAAAACGACACTCAGACAAAAATTAGATGTCCACATTGTGGTAAAGAGATAAATAATAAAACCACCTAACAAACGCATAAAGTAAATACCTACCACTTTTCGATTAATTCGATTTGGTGAATATTTAAAAATCTGGTTTTCTATACCTTCGCCAATTTCTCTTGTCGGAGCGAGTGGATTTGAACCACCGACCCCCTGAACCCCATTCAGGTGCGCTAGCCGGACTGCGCCACGCTCCGCTTGTAAAAAATCGTTATAATTTAAGGGACTTGCCCAGTGAAATCTATAAAAAGGTGGTTAGCTCTCCCAATCATTCAAGATCGCCAGTAACTCCTGCAAACCGGTTTTGATCTGATGAATAATTTCTACCAAGTTATCATCAGAATGCTTTTCCCGATCCAGCTCGTCATAATTTCCGGTTTCCATCCAGCGCTGCAAATCTTCGGGTTTGACCGATTTTAATTTTTGCTTGGCGCCTTCAATGGTAAATTTTTTATCGTATAGAAGATGCTTGATATATTTAATCAGAACGATATCCTTTTCGCGGTAAACCCGGTTGCCAGCCCGGTTTTTCGGCGGAGCAAGTGTCGGAAATTCCGACTCCCAGTAACGCAGAACATACTGTTTTAATCCGGTCATTTCACTGACTTCACCGATAGAATGATACAACTTTTTGATAGACTTTCCCACTTTACATCTGCTTCCGAGAATTACTTAAACCATTACTTTAATAGTATAACCAGAGGAAATTTTGATGTCAAGATATTTTTCGAGTCATCTTAAAGAATTTGCCATAATCGTAGCATTCGAACAGAAATTGATCAGGTTCTGTTTGGTCACTTCGAATAAAAGCCCCCGACCGCCGCTCAATTTATTGGAAATTGCCCTTAGCGAGTCGGTCCGGTACACTGCCAGTCGGGGAATAATATCAGGTAGGAAATGATGACGATAATACCTGAACGGATAGAACCCGCAAATGCCTCGATAACCTGCATTGACTGCCAATTCCCGAATCAGCTCATTAACATTACCAAAAGGCATCGCGAAAAAATTGACTGGTTGATTGAACTTTTCCTCCAGCAATTGCTTCGATTGAGAAAGTTCACACTCGATTTCAGTTCTGGTCATCCCCTGTAATGCACGATGAGTCTTGCCATGAGAGCCAATCTCCCAGCCCGTTGAAATCAGGTCTCTGATACTCGATTCATCGAGATGTTGATAATAAATCCACCCGAGATTGACGTCCCAGGTGTTGTATTTTCCGATATAATTCGAAATAATGAAAACTGTCGCCGGGGCTTGGTATTCTTGCAGAATCGGAAAAGCATATTCATACACATCCTGGTAGCCATCGTCGAAGGTAATGGCAATTATGTTCGATTCACGATTCTCCGATTTAATCAGCTCCGACATTGTGACAAATCGAAAACCTTCTTCCGCCAAGAATTTAATTTGCTTGCTAAACTGCCGCGGGTGAAGGCAGGTTAATCCCACTTCAGGTTTAGGATCAATTTTATGATAGACCAGTACCCGATTTAAATTTGTGGACTTATTAGTAATGATCAGACTCCCGGTCAGCTTGAGGGGCTAAAATGATGCTTGGAATAGAACTCGGCGGTAAATTCGGCAATTAACTGATATGCTTGGCTGAGTAGTGCTTCATCCGGTAAAAAAACAATCCGGAAATGGTTGGTTCCCGGTTTCTGTCCAAAGCCACTCCCGTATACCACCAGCACCCCGGTTTTTTCGAGTAATTCAAGCACATATTGCTCATCGGTAATCCCAACTGGCAACTGGACTTTGGGAAAGGCGTAAAAGGCGCCAATTGGTTTAACACAGGAAATCCCGGGAATTGCATTCAGCCTGTTAAAAGTGATATCACGTCTTACTCGGAGTTTAGTTAGAACTTCGGGCAGGTGCTGGTCTTGACCGTTTAAAGCTGGCGCAATCATCACCTGCTGGGGATGGGGCGCGCATAACCTGGCTCGCAGCAATTTTTCGATTGCCTCATGATAAGCCTTCATCACATTTGTCGGATCGTGGAGAATTGCCCACCCGACGCGCCACCCGGGCATGATATAATTTTTACTCATGCCGCCAAAGGTTATCACCGGAACTGTTTCGGATAGCGAAGCTATCGAAATGTGGCGATCTCCATCGAGTAGTAATTTATCATAAATCTCATCGGCAAAAACAATAAGGTTGTACTTTTCAGCAAACTTCAGAACATTGATCAGGCTTTCCCGGTTATAGATAGCGCCAGTCGGATTATTTGGATTGATAATCACGATTGCCTTCGTGCGCTTATTAACTCGCAGTTCCAATTCATCAAAATCAATTTGCCAGCTGTTAGCTTCATTAAGGAAATAGGGATTTAATTCACCATGATAAACCGGAATCTGTCCGTTATACAGCGGATAACCCGGTGCGGGTGTCATGATATTATCGCCGGGATTGACCAGCGCCGCGATTGCCAGGGTAATCGCCTCGGATGCCCCACCGGAAATGAATACCTTATCCGGCGTAATATTTTTTATCCCTTTGTGTTCGACGGCATAGCAGGCAACCGCCTCACGTGCTTCGCGAATTCCCAAAGAATCGGAATAAGTTGAAATATTATCCCTGACACCGGCATTAGCCTGTAGGATGCGATCAACGACTACCTGTCGCAACTCAATCGGGGTTTCAAAATCATAAACCGGCGGATCACCAATGTTGAGATAAAGGATTTTTTTACCAGCAGCTTCCATCCGCTGCGCCTGCAGAACAATATCGCGAATGGCATAGGTGACATGCCGGGTACGTTCTGCGGGAATAATTGGCTTAAACAAGATTGGCTCCTAAGATTGTGATGTTTGATTCTCCGGTACGATCAGTGTTTCGATGAATTGATCATTTTCAATTAAATATTCAACCAGTTCGGTAATATCGCTAATCGTGATGCGCTCAATGATATTGAGAAATTCTTTGATAGTCAAGATCCGGTTTTCGTAGATCTCCATTCTCGCCAGACGATTCATTCGGGCCGACATACCCTCCAGCGAGATAACTAGCCCCCCTTCAAATTGCTGTTTGACTTTTTTAAGGGTAGCATCACTAATCGGCTTCCGGACTAATTTATAAATTTCTTCATAAATCATGTTGCGGATTGGACCAAGTTGATTGTTCTCAACCCCCGCATATATTCCGAAAAGTCCATCATTCAGAAACAGGTCCGAAAAAGAATAGATGGCATACACAAATCCATAACGCTCGCGGATATTATGAAAAAGACAAGAGGACATGCCCCCGCTTAAAATAATATTCAGCAGTGCCAGCGGATAGCGGCGCTCATCTGATTGCGGAAATACTCTGCGACCGATAACAATATGCGATTGACTGATTGGTTTTTTAATAATTTTCGTTTTTTCTTTGATTGCATTAAGCGGTGGCAATTCTCGCTGATTTGTCTTCGGGGCTAAATCGCCAAAGTAGGATTCTACCAGTCGGACCAAATCGTTATGTTTCACCCTGCCGGAAGCAGCTACCAGTAGCCGATCAGCGGTGTAATTCTGTTTGATAAAAGCGCTCAACTGCTCGACTCTGAAACTCTGGATATTTGGTACCGTACCCTGAACTGGCCGGCCAATGGGGTGATCGGGAAATAATTGCTCGGTGAAATAATCTATGATTACGTCACCCGGCGTATCCTCGATTTCGCGAATTTCCTCGATGATTACCCCCTTCTCCCGCTCCAATTCAGCTTTATCAAACTGGGAATGCAAAATAAGATCGGCGAGTATCTCGACACCCTTGTTCAAATGTTGACTCATTAAACGAGTGTAATAGCAGGTTACATTTTTCCCGGTGAAGGCATTTAGCGATCCGCCCAGCGATTCAATTTCATCGGCAATTTGAAAGGCATTCCGGGTGGTGGTTCGCTTAAATGCCATGTGCTCGAGCAGGTGGGCCAGACCGTTGGTTTCCCGGATTTCGTCCTGAGAGCCAGCAATTGCCCACACGCCCAAGGCAACGGAAAATACCGAATCAATATATTCCGAGATTACCCTGATTCCGTTGGGCAGGGTAGTTTTATGAAATCTTTCTTCGTTCATTCCCGATGACGGTTATAGGGACGTCGTCCAGACCGATCATGACGACCCGAACTGTCGCCCGACCGTTCGTTGCTCGACCTTGGTTTCTCAACATAGCCGACCGGTTTGGGCGTCAATTCGCGCATGGATAACTCAAAGCGTCCCGGCTGGCTGATTTTTTTGAGCAGAACATCTACTTTATCCCCGACTTTCAGAACATCACTAACATCCCGAGTACGTTCCCAGGCTATTTCAGACACATGCAGGAGACCTTCTTTACCCGGCAGAAATTCAACGAATGCGCCATAACTCTCGATCCGTTTCACCGGGCAGTCAGAATAGGTCCGACCCTCTTCCGGTTGGGCCAGCATGGTCTCGATTCGATACCGGGCAGTTTCACCGGCTTCGGCACTCGCAGCTGAAATAAATACCATGCCATCATCGTCAATTTCAATTGTCGCGCCGCTGTCGGCTTGAATCGCTTTAATATTTTTACCACCGGGACCGATCAATTCACCAATCATCTCGATTGGGATTTTGATCGTGATTATTTTCGGTGCCAGAGGTGAAATCTCATGACGCGGTTGTTTGATAGTCTGCTCCATGATATCAATAATAAAAAAGCGACCTTCCTTGGCCTGTTCCAATGCTTCACTAACAATATCGAGTGAAATACCAGCGACTTTCAAGTCCATCTGAATCGCCGTAATTCCATCTCTGGTTCCGGTCACTTTAAAATCCATATCGCCATAGTGGTCTTCCGCTCCAATGATATCCGAAAGAATGAAAAATCGGTCGCTTTCCTTAATCAGTCCCATCGCAATTCCGGCAACTGACTTTTTAATTGGAATACCGGCATCCATCATTGCCAGTGAACCGGCGCAAACCGAAGCCATGGAAGAGGAGCCGTTAGATTCGAGAATATCCGAGACAACCCGGATCGTATAGGGAAAATCCTCTTCCGCTGGAATTTGTGATTCCAAAGCGCGTTCCGCCAGGTTTCCATGCCCGATTTCCCGGCGGCCGGTACCCCGGAGGGGACGGACTTCCCCCACACTGAAAGGTGGAAAATTATAATGCAGCATGAACCGCTTCTTGTAATCTTCCCGATCAATATCATCAATGATTTGTTCATCTATTTTAGTACCTAAGGTGACCGCACCCAGACTCTGGGTTTCACCGCGGGTAAATAAAGCCGATCCGTGAGCTCGGGGCAGCACACCGACTTCACAGGTAATCGGGCGAATATCCTTCAAACCGCGTCCATCAACCCGTTTCCCGGTCTCGACGATCTTTTGGCGCATATCCTGCTTTAAAAGCTGATCAATTTCAGATCCAACCAGACTAACCTGATCGGGATAATCAGGCTCTAATTCAGTGCTCAATTCCTGGGCAAAATCCATAACCGCTTCAGATCGGGTATGTTTGGAAATTTTTCCTAATTCCCACCAGTCCTCCATCTGCGGTAAAGTTCTCTGCTGGATGAGATTGACTAATTCCGATGGTTTTTCAGGTGGCTTGACCTGTACTTTTTCCGGCTTAATCTCGTCTATAATTTCCTGTTGAAAATGAATCAACTCAAGGATTGCCTGATGACCGAATTTTAGGGCACCAACGAAAACTTCTTCCGATACCTCCTTGGCCTTGCCTTCAACCATGATAATGGATTCCTGGTTGCCAGCAATGACGATTTCCAGTTCCGATTCCTCCATCTGGGCCATCGTCGGATTCAGAATATATTGACCATTGATCCGACCAACCCGGACACCGGCAATTGGTCCGAGGAAAGGAATTTTGGAAAGACAAAGAGCAAGCGAGGCTCCGGTTATTCCCAGAATATCACCCGGATTCTCCTGATCCCCGGAAATAACTGTCGCAATAATCTGGGTGTTACAATTGAAGCCCTCCGCAAATAATGGGCGGATAGGACGATCAATCAAGCGTGAACTCAGAATCTCCTTTTCCGAGGGGCGCCCTTCCCGTTTAAAAAAGCCACCGGGAATTTTGCCGGCGGCATAGGTCCGTTCGCGATATTCGACCTGTAAAGGCAAAAAATCTTGTTCGATCGGACTTTGAAAATTTGCTACGGCAGTCACTAATACCATCGTATCACCATAACGAACAACCACCGAACCCTGAGCCTGCTTAGCCATCCGTCCGGTTTCAATACTAAATTCTCTCTCGCCAAAGAGCATTGTTTTTCTATTCAATTTATACTCCTAACCTTCCTATTTGCGAATATTCAGTTCCTCAATCAATTTTTTATAACCTGCTTCATCATGCTTTTTAAAGAAAGCAAGCAGATGTTTTCTGCGACTGACCAGTTTAAGTAAGCCGCGGCTGGAACTGTGGTCCTTGGGATGATCCAGAAAATGCTGAGTCAGTTGCCGAATGCGCTCCGACAAGAGTGCAATCTGAGCCTGAATCGAGCCCGTATCCGCTGCATTTTTACCATACTTTTCAATCATTTGCTGTTTAACTTCTTTTGCCAATACCATTCAGTTTATCCTCCATTTCATAGGTAATTTTTTATTTTTTCTAAGGCTGTTTGTTTATCTAAGTTCATCTGTTTGACTAATTCCGAAACGGTGGGAAATTGGATTTCTTCGCGCAGACATTCCAAAAACTCGAGGGTAATTTCACTCCCATAGAGATTGATTTCACCACTATTTATCAGGTAGACCTCAACCACCCGGTCACGCTCGCCAAAAGTTTTCCTAATCCCGATATTACATAAACCAAAATAAGTTTGCTCTTTACTGAATACCTTCGTCAAATAGACTCCGTCCGCCGGGATCATTTTATGGGAATCGCTGACTTTAAGATTAGCCGTGGGAAATCCCAAATTCGTTCCTCTGCCGGTACCATGAACTACCAATCCCGAGATTCCATAGGAACGCCCTAATAGTCGCGCTGCTTTTACCACCTTTCCCTCTTGCAGAAGCGACCTGATGATCGAAGAACGGACCGGGCTTCCATTAAGTGAAATAGGTGGAAAAGTTTCGACCTCAAAACCATAGCGCATTCCAAATCGGGTTAATTGTTCTGCCCGACCGCTTCTTCCCCTGCCGAAGTGATAGTCATAACCAATTACGACCTTCTGAACCGCCAGCGCATCTACCAAAATATTTTTGACAAATCTTTCACTGCTGGTATTTAATAACTTGGAATTGACTTCCAGAAAAAGGATGGCGTCAAGTTCACTATCTCTTAGCAAATTTATTTTTTCTTCACGAGTCGTCAATAAGGGGATATTTGCATTGGGATCCTTTGCCAGCACGTTGCGCGGGTGCGGATCAAAAGTAATCATCATCGAAGCCATCTGTCGTGTTTTCGCTAAACGGACTACTCCCCGGAGAATTTCCTGATGGGCATAGTGCAAACCGTCGAAAACGCCCAAAGCCACAATCGCACCTTTATAATGCTCCGGTAATGTTTCCAATCCAAAAAATACTTGCATATCCGTCAAACTTTAACTTGCGACTCCACTTAATGATGTCAGGAATGCCGGCAATTGTTCCAGCGTGACTGAATTGTCAACTCGATAATCCCCAATTGCGGTTCGTCTTAGTGAGGTCAAATGGCCACACGTACCGAGTGCTTTCGCAATATCTTCACCCAGCCGGCGAATATAAGTGCCACTCGAACATTCGACTGCTAGTTTCACCCGGCAGTCATCCAGTACGATTAACTCCAGTTCATAAATCGAGACTTTGACTGGCGCCAGATTGACCGGCTGCCCCCGTCGCGCCAGACGATAGGCTGGCTTGCCTGCGACTTTTTTGGCCGAAAATGACGGCGGTACTTGCGATATTTCACCCTTAAAACACCGGGTAACATGTTCCAATTGGTCCGTTGTCAACTGCGGCACTGGTGCAGATTCAGTTGGATTTCCAGTCGGATCACCGGTGGTTGTCGCACAGCCCAGCTGTAAAATCGCCTCATAGCGTTTCCGCAATCCCAGTAATTCCGACATCCGCTTGGTGGCTTTACCCAGTAGAATTAGTAATACTCCTTCGGCAAAAGGGTCCAAAGTACCAGCGTGTCCAGCTTTCACTCCCGGCAATAGTCTTTTCACCACTCTAACCACATCGTAAGAACTCATATTCGGCGGTTTATCAATATTCAGGATCAGTTCATCCAGTTCCCGATTCTCCAATATCATCCTGCTCATGAACTTGCTGAATTAAACGCTCAATTTTCTCCACATATTGAATTGTATCATCTTCCAAAAAACGTAAAAGGGGTACGTGTTTCAGGATAATCCGGCTGCCCACTAATTTGCGAATATACGATCCATGTCTGATGATTCTGCGCAGTGATTGCCGACGTTGATCCGGATCCTCGTTGTAGATGCTGATATAGACTTTGGCCTCGCGCAGATCAGGGGTACAATTGACTTTGGTTACCGTAAGCAAATTCCCCCGATCATCGGGGATTTCTTTGATCAGAATTTCGCTAATGATTCTTTTAATCTCGTCAGCGACGCGCTGGACACGATAACTGGTCATCAAAAAAGTTCGACCTTTCTGTTCAGGATTTGAATTGGAAACTGATTTTCGAGAAAGGTCTCAATTTCATTTAAAATCTGATGCACAACTTTTCCATCGTTGCTAATCGTCGTAATACCCAACAGTGTCCGACCCCACTGGTCGCCATATTTTAATTCGGCGATCGCCACATTGAATTTATTACGCACTTGATTTTTAATCCGACTGAGAACCGAGCGTTTATCTTTCAAGGAACCAGTATCACGTAATAACATTTCCAGCTGCAGCAATCCAATTGTCATCGAAGCATTCCTTGAAACTACTCCAGTTTCCGCTTCACCGACTTGATTTCAAAGATTTCGATCTCGTCGCCCTGTTCATACTTCGTAAAGCCATCCACTGCCACGCCGCATTCAAAATCCTGGGGAACTTCACGGACGTCATCCTTAAAGCGTCTCAAGGATCCAATCTGACCGACATGGAGTACCTCGCCATCGCGGATTACTCGTCCCATGGCATTGCGAGTGACTTTGCCCTCTTTGACATAGGAACCGGCAATGAAACCCAATTTGGGAATTTTGAAGACTTCGCGGACTTCAACTACACCCAAACGCTCTTCGACTTTATCGGGAGTGAGTAAGCCCTCAAGGGCAGCTTTGATATCATCAACCAGCTCATAGATGATATTATAATAGCGAATCTCGATATTTTCTTTTTTGGCCAATTCCTTGCCTTTGGGAGTAGCGGTGGTATTAAAGCCGATGATCACTGCTTCGGAAGCCTTGGCCAGGAGCACATCCGATTCGTGAATTTGACCGGCAGCTTTGTGTTTAATACTGACGGCAACCTCTTCATTACCAAGTTTACTGATTGTCTCGCTTAAAGCCTCTACCGAGCCGTCTACATCGCACTTGAGGATCACATTGAGCTGTTTGATTTTACCTTCGGAAATCTGCTGCGAGATGGTATCCAGAGTCCACTCTTTGATTTGCCGGAATTGCTGCTCGCGGTGAATCTTATGACGCTCAGAGGCAATTTTTTTCGCTTCCCGATCGTCTTCCACTACGGCGAAGATTTCCGCTAAAGGAGGCAGCACGTCGAACCCGACCACGACGACCGGATCGGACGGACCAACCTTCTTGAGCCGATGTCCGCGTTCATCATACAGAGACCTAACCCGCCCAAATGCCGGTCCGCAGACGAAAGTATCGCCAATATTTAAGGTCCCTTTTTGAATCAAGACCGTGGCGGTAGGACCATGCCGTTTATCAATTTGGGACTCGATAACCGTGCCCTTGGCCATGGTATCAATATTGGCTTTCAGCTCCAGCATTTCCGCTTCGAGCAACAGAATATCCAGCAGATGGTCAACTCCCTGCCCGGTTTTGGCTGAAATTTCGGCTGCTTGCACGGCACCGCCCCAGTCCTCGACCAGAACCCCATTTTCCGATAACTCTCTTTTAACTTTATCCAAATTGGATTCAGGTTTATCAATTTTGTTGATCGCCACGACAATCGGGACATTAGCCGCTTTGGCGTGATTGATGGCTTCAACGGTCTGGGGCATGACCCCATCGTCCGCCGCAACAACCAGAACCACGATGTCAGTTACCTGAGCTCCACGAGCCCGCATCGCCGTAAAAGCTTCATGACCCGGAGTATCCAGGAAAGTGATCTCTTTATTATTGTCCAGCATGACTTTATAAGCGCCGATATGCTGGGTAATGCCACCGGATTCACCGGCTACAACATTTGTGCGGCGAACATAATCGAGCAGCGAAGTCTTGCCATGATCCACATGCCCCATTATTACTACAACCGGCGATCGGTGTGTGGCATTATGCAGATCTTCTTCCGATTCTTCGATTTTTAAGATTTCTTCCCTGTAATGCTCGACCTGCTCAACCATAAAACCAAATTCATCGGCGATCAGGGTAATTGCATCAAAATCCAGACGCTGATTGATCGTCACAAACATTCCCATTTGAATGCATTTGGCAATCACGTCAGCCGGATCAACATTTATCATATTCGCCAGAGTTTCGACACTCGAAAATTCACTAATGCGGATTTTTTGCGGTTCCTCCTGCTCTTCCACCTTAGCGGTATCGGCTTTTTTGTATTTTTTACGACCGACTTTTTCATCCATCTTAGCCATCGTCCGGCGAATGGAGGCATCAATTTTACGGTTATCTATTTCGATTAATTTGCCATGCTTGCCGCGCTTTTTCAGCTCTTCGTCGAGCATGCGCCGCTTGCTGCTCTTTTGATCCAGCCTAGACTCAATTTCGGAAATTGCCACCCGGCGCAGCTTGCGCTTCTCTTTTTTCTTCTTCCCGGCGACTTCACCTTCTTGCGGGGCGGTCGGCTCGACTGCGGCTTCGGCTGCCAGGATTTCCGTAACTTTTTTCGGGATAACGTCAGAGGCGCTGGCCGCCTCTTTGACCTCAGTCAAGAGCTGTTTGAGGATCTGCTGAGTATACTGATAAGTCATTTTAATTGCCGAATCAATCAGGGGAGCCGCATGCTGATACACTTCGCTCTCGATCTTCTTACGTTCTTCCTGGGCGCTCTTCCGGGCTTCCTCTTCCGCCTTGCGTTTGGATTCGGCTTCACGACGGGCTTTCTCTTTGCGGAAGCGTTCGATAACATCTTTTTCGCGGGCGAACTCCTCCAGGATTTTCAGGTAGGTCGCTTCGTCCACGGGAGTCATAATACTCTTACAAACAATATCCTGACTTTCCAGAAACTTAATGATCTCGATATGGGAGATGTTCAGCTCCTTGGCAATTTCGAAAATCCGCTTCTGCTTTACTTTTAGGTCATCTGTCATAAAATTTCTCGATTATCCTGTAGATTAAGTCTATTACTCCTGAATCAAATCGTCCTGAACTTCCTCATCGGTAAGCTCTAACTCCTCGGTTTCTTGCGGTTCAGCCTCCTCTTCATATTCCTCGGAACTTGCCATTTGCGCCTGCAACGCTTCCTGCGCAGCTTTTAATTCAGCCTTGCGCTGCTCCACCGCTTCAGTGACTGTGGCAATGATCTTATCTACGGTTTTTTCACCAATCCCCTTGATACTAATTAATTCCTCACGGGAAGTATTCAGCAGCTCTTCCGCAGTTTCAATCCCCATCGTATATAATAATTTCCAGCTGCGATCGGTTACTCCCTCGATGTTTTCAAGATAGATGGTTTCAGACTCCGACAATTCGTAATCGGACCTTTTGATTGCATCAATTATATAGCCAGTTACTTCCGAGGCAAGGCGGATATTTTGACCCATTTTACCAATTGCGACCGAGATTTCTTCATCATTAAAAATTGCCAGTGCCTTCTTCTTCTCCTCATCAATTTCGAGCATATAAGGCTTGGCTGGCGAGAGTGCCCGGGTAATTAATATTTCCGGCTCGCTACTGTTATTAATAATATCTATTTTCTCATTATTCAACTCCCGCACAATCGCCTGGATGCGGCTGCCTTTGATTCCTACGCAAGCACCAACCGCATCAATCCGCCGGTCATTGGATTCGACAATTACCTTGCTCCGATCGCCGGGGTGACGGGCAACCTTTTTAATCTCGATTGTCTTATCATAAATTTCGGGTACCTCGTTCTCGAATAATTTAACCAGAAAGTTCGGATCAGCCCGCGAGACGATGATTTCCGGGCCGGTGGTTCCCAGAGTGGCTTCCTTGAGAATGGACTTGATACTCTCGCCTCTGCGGTAGCGTTCGCCGGGAATTTGCTCCTCGCGGGGCATTTTCAGTTCAGCCTTGCCGATATTGATAAAAATCGCATCGCGGCGGATTTGATGGACATCGCCAATGATTATCAGGCCAACCTTTTTGGAATATTCTTCATAGATGACATTCTTTTCAACTCGCATGATTTGCTGATTGAGAATCTGCTTGGCTTGCGAGATGAGCCGCCGACCAAAACTGACCGGATCAATGATCTCGATATAGGGATCGCCAATTTGCAGGTCCGGTTCGAGAATCCGCGCCTCTTCGAGACTGATCTCATGTAAAGGATCCTGCACCTGGTCAACAATGACTTTCTGCTGATAAATTTCGATTTCACCTTTATCCATATTGACAATCACATCGAAATTTTCGGTGCTTTCGTATTTTTTCTCAATCAGGGTCAGAAATACTTTCTCGATGATTTCCCCCAGCTCGCTCCGATCCACATTCTTTTCACGGGCAATCTGGGCAAAAGCCTCAATGATTTCACGATTTATCAATTGTCATAGCTCCTTTATCTATGGCTTACCATTTTAAAACAACTTTGGCATATTTCAGGTCGGAAAATTGGACCTCCTGCGTTACTCCGTGCAGGTCAAGCAGCAATTTATCCTCGCTGACCTCCACCAATTGACCCTCCAGCGGCGATTCCATTTCCGGATTCTTATGGAATACTTTTAACCGGCGGCCGACGTTGCGCGGAAAATCGCGATACTCCTTCAAGGGATAATCAACTCCGGGCGAGGTGACTTCCAATTGGTACCCCGGGTCAATTAATTGATCCAACCGCGCTTCGGCGTTGATCTTGTGGGTAATTGCGGTAATTTCATCCAGGGAAATACCGCTCAGTGTCTCGACGACAATCCGCATGAAGGTTCTTTTCCCAAAGAAATTTAGACTGAAATCAACCAGAAAGGCATCCGCTGTCTCAACAATTTCGGCGATAATTTTCCTGATCTCCGCTTTGCGCTTTTCCATTTCAAACTTTCAAACTAAAAAAGTGGGTTTGTCAACCCACTTTCGATACGGCAGAATATACACATTTTATCCAACGATTGCAAATCAATTAATTTCCGACTTGAGCACCTCTAATTCAGCTGCAAATGTCTCCACCAGCGAGCGGTTGCGATAGTCCTGATTATCCCTGGGTATGGCTTTTAGTAATTTTTCGGCTTTTTCAACATCCTTGAGCTTCAAATAATCCCTGATAGCGTTCAGATAACTATCATATTTCAGAAATTCGTAGGATGATGCGTCGCCGCCCTTCTCGAAATATTTGGCAGCCTGAGCATATTCTTCACGCCGCTCGGCACAGGCTCCCAAGCCATTGTAAGCCGTAGCAGTCAACATGCCGTCATCGGCATAATTATCAACGTATTTGCGATAATAAATCTCGGCGCTTTCGAGGTTATCCTTGGACATATAAGCCTGGGCTAACAGAATAGTTGCCATGCCGGCACTTTTAGTTTTTGGATTTTTATCAATCAGCGCCTCGAGCTGGACAATGGCATTATCCACATCGTTGGCAGCCAAAGCCATCTCCGCTACCCCCAGTTCGCCACTTGCCTCCCGGTTGGCATTTATTTTGGAACGGATTAAGGCAATACTAACCACGATAACCAACGCCACTGCGATTGTAACATATAAGACCGATTTGTGCTTTTCTCGCAGAAAGTGCTCAGCCTGGGAAATTTTCTCGAGCACCGGATCTTTTTTAATTTCTTTGCGGGTAATCTTCTTCTTCGGTTTTAACATCTATTTTTCTCCCTGTCATTTATTCCGTACCCTCGCCGGGACTCGAACCCAGATCAAAGGATTAGGAATCCTCTATTCTATCCGCTTGAACTACGAGGGCTCAAAAAGCGCATAAGTTTATGATTCTCGACGGTAAATTGCAAGCTGAATTAGGACAATATGAAAATCTTTAAAAATATTTCACCCTATCAAATTTTATCAAATTTTACCCTATTTCAATACACAAAACGGGATACAAAACGGGATACCGATTTAATTATATAACAAACCACCGGACTTTTGGCAAAAAAGAAAGGAGCTTTCCATGAATCAGATCGAACTTCAAAAAAATCTAATTGATGTTTCGAGTAAAGTGCGAGTCGCGGGTATTTTAGCCGAAAAAATTGAAACTCCTTTGGATCAATTTATAACGGATCAACCAGAACTTGAATCAATGTCAAAGACAATGATTTCCGATTTAAGCCGTCAGGTCAAAGAAATTCAGGAAATTGTTGATAAAGCAATTGAGAAAAACAATTAAACTCAAAGACTCAAAGCCCCCCTAATCCAACTTGATTGGCCAATTGTTACCTATTTTAATAGCAAGAATTTTATCTATTTTGATAAGATGATAAACATTAAGGAAGTGAATCAGGATAAATGGTATTTATAAGAATAGTAATATTATTCCCATCTTTTCCAAAGTTTATGGGTCATTGAGATTCTTTCATCACAAGCATTTAATAATTCATCATGAACACATTTATTGTAAAAGTACAGGTAAATAATAGTGCCATTATTTTTTGCAGTATCAATTGCTGGAATAAGATCACTATCTCCCGCTACTATGATTGCACTTTGGATTTGATCTCGAGATGATAAAGTAACAAGATCCACAGCCATCATAATATCGACTCTTTTTTGTTTAAAGCCATCAGGCCTTTTTTCGAGTTTTCCTTGACGTAAAGTAAGCCTGGGAATAAAACGTAAACTATAAAGAAATTTATTAAAATTACTCTGCCTTATTTTTTCATCTTCAGTTGGTGGTTCACTTATATAAGGAGGACAAAAATAATAGTAAGCACGAAGTAATTCTTTTCCTAGAGAGAGATCAGTTATCATTTTTTGATAATTGATTTTTACTTTAATATATTCATGGTAAATTGCATTGACATAACCAGAATCTATTAGAATGGCAGTCTTTTCCATTTCTACCTCACTTTAAATTTTTAAATGAAACCGCCGACGGGTATTGTCGGCGGCGGGCATATTTATCAACCCTCCGATGGAGAGTTGCGAGTATATTTTACAATTAATCATTTCATAAATCTTGCATATTTTACACACACACAAAATTGTTGTCAATAGCTTTTTTAAGATTTCTATTATTTATAATAAAAATAAGTTATTTAAAAAATCATCACAATCACTAGTCCGCGAGATTATATTTTTCTTTCGAAAAAATGCTGTGAATTTTTGACTTGGAATAGGAAAAAAGGGGTACCCTCAAAGACTCAAAGCCCTCTATTGGCTTTTTAGCCAAAGAAAATAATCATATATATTTTTTTAAAAATTGAATGCATCTATTCTCATATTAGTGACAATGCAATATTTATTCGTATACTGTGTAATCTGAAAAAACCTGCATTGACGCAGGTTTTTTTACGGTCCTCTAATCATAATCATTTTTTTCATCTCCTTTCAATTGCAGTATACAACAGCAAATCAGATTGAAATCAATAATTCTGAGAAAAACTCAATAAATAATACATTATGAGGCCATGGAGAATCAAATCCGGCAATTTTTACTATAAAATCTGTCGTTTTATCATTTTCAGATGTATTTATTTATATAGTGGTGGATGGGATGGCGTATATAAAAAGTCTGACTTAGTCTTAATTTTTAAAATCAAATTCACTCAAAAAATTGCTGTGGGTTTTTGACCAGAAGTATTAAAAACAATTAAAAAACAGGATCACCGAGCGCCAAGCTTTTAGTCTGGCGTTTTTTTATATTAATTGCTGTCCAAAAATTTCTGTGTTTATTTCTGCTTGTTCAGTCGTTTATTTTTATGCTAAATGTATAATCGTAGTTATTAATAATTTTTTGTGGGAATAACCTACTTCCGATTTTTCCCGTAAGTTACTTATTTTCATAAAAGTCAACCTGAATTATCCCTTCTATAAAATCCTCTGATATTAAAGCAGGATACAACTCTCTGAATTGTAAACAAACATAGTTTTCAATACTAATTTGAGGTTTTCAGAAGAACTATTTCGGTTACTCTTATAGTGAGAGTAGAAAATTAAAACAATTAAACTAAATGGTTATTCAATTAATTCTAAATTAAAAAACGGATTAAAATAGAATACACATTGTATTTTCACAACGGTAGAACAGCGGACTCGTAATCCTCTATTCTATCCGCTTGAACTACGAGGGCTCAAAAAGCGCATAAGTTTATGATTCTCGACGGTAAATTGCAAGCTGAATCAAGTCAACCGGCAAATAATGACTCTGCTTGCTCGCTGCGAAATATTCACAAAATAACCACAAATATTGACTTTCTTGGAAATAAAAACTAAAATCATTCCGACGGAGATTCAGAAGGAACTGAGACAATAATCATTCGCTACATTTGACGATTTACTGAGAGACCCGTTTTTTGGATTTTCTTTGATGAGGGTATGAGGATTTTTTATATCAATTGGATTGCAATTCCGGAACTCTGTGCACGATTTAATCCGGCATATTTCCCGAAGCGTGATTTTAAATATTTTCCCTGCTCGGTTAGCGGCTGTAGCTGACAGGGCGAAGCCATGAACAGTTCGGATAAAAATTAACAACGATGATAATTATAAATATGATGAATAATAGAAAATCGGTGATTGAGTGTCGGGGATACAATATTTAATTGGATATTTCAATTCGACTTATTATGTTAAAGCATGGCTGCGGGGTTGATTACCTATAAAACTATTTTACCGGGTCAGCCCGGGACTAAAGCCTTAATGAATAAAAATGAGATGGAGCTTGTCTGTGTCCGCTATAAATATGACAAGCCGAAACATCGAAAAATCAAGACAGCCGAATTTATCATTAAAAGCTGGAACGATGAACGGAATACTCTAAAAGTACCGTTTAATAAGATCGTTCATCTGAAAGTCGAATACGGCGAAAGACAAATTGGTACGCTGATCCGTGCAGCTGGTGGAAAATGGAATAAGGAGAAAAAATATTGGGAATTACCATACCGGGAAGTAAAGAGTCTGGGATTAGAGGAACGGATAATCCCATGACCAAATGGCTACTAATAGGAATTTCGAAATGCCTAATATTAGGAATGCCAAGAAAAAATGTACAGATATAGGCATTTGTTCCTAAATATAAACATAGAAAGTTGTCTGGAATGTGTAGGTTAAACATATGTTAGAAGTATAGAGGAGGAAATATATGAGAATAAAGTGGGCTGACTTATATATTGACATTTTGAGAAAACAGAATATTGATGCAAAAGTATTAAATAGAGTTAAGGGGTGGATTGAAAAAATCAAAATATGTCAAAAAGTATTCTTCGTAAAATCTACTACCTATAATATCAACAGAAATTTATATTTTAATGGTATTGATAAAAATAAAATCAATGATATCAATGATTACATGTTAGTATGTGGTGGTGGTGATTCTGAACTCATAGATATTTTTGGTAGTGTAAAGATA
>CAZJIU010000031.1:0-24335 GCA_964546145.1 uncultured bacterium | reverse complement strand
GAGAATCTTTCTGGATTAACTGGCTCTTTTACCTCCAAGCCAGTCCTTTCTCCGGAAAAAGCCAAGGTGGTAATTGAGCGATTGGGAAAATCAATTGGGGTTGAGCCATCATAGTTGCTGCTAATATTCTCGCCCTCTTCGAGATCGGAAGTGCGGATTACCTGGCCACCCGTAACATCAAAATTCCGAAAGTTGAAACTCATCTGTTCCGTTTCCGAGCCGGTATTGATCACCACCACGGTCAGGTTTTTATTATCAGGGCTGATAAAAGCAGATGTTTTCAGATTATTCGAACTGACTTCGGCGGTCACCCTTACCCAGCCGGCGGAGATATATTTCGAATATTGTCTGAAAGCCCAATAGTAATGAGTAATCTCAAAATTATTGCCATCCATAATAATTAACGGATTGCTACCGGTTCCCCAAACCAATTCCCACCACAGATAAGCGCTAACATTCCCATGCACCAGGCAGTTGTGAATCAGCCAAACGGTATAAAACCAGTCACCCTGGTCATATTCCGTCTGGAAAATCGGTTTATCGGTGTAATTGTTACCAATAGTTGCCAGATTGACTCGACCGGGATCGTTCCCAGACACACCATGATACAAATGATAACCATAAGCATCAACGATATCATGGTTGAATCGGTTAGCATAATTTTGAAAAGTATTATAGCCAATCCCATGGGCTTCGGCGGCAATAATCTTGGGATGAAGATCGGCTCGCTGCAACGCCGCATAAACACTATCCAATGCCTGATCATAACCGGCGATGGTTGAACTTTCAGTTGGTTCAAGTCTGCATGATTCCCAATCAGCATCAAATGAAGGCTCGTTCTGAATACTGATATAATCCGGCTCAATTCCGACCGACTTATACGCATTCAAGGCATCAACCCAATACTGGGCAAATTCTCCGTACATATATTTACCGGTTGCAGTATCTTTTTTGAGGGTAGCATTACTGCCGCCGTTAATACTGTTATTACTTTTTATATCTGCCGGTGGTGACCAGGAGGAGATCATCACGGCTGGAGTACCATCACTATAGTTATAGAATTCATTGACAATTTCGGCAAAATTTGATGCCGAACCCAGCACACCGCCGCGGTAAGTATTGCGTAAGCGCAAAACATCTAATCCAAGTTCATTGAAGATAAAATCGTATATCTCATTTTTATACTCATGATTAGCAAGAGTGCCTTCATACCAGGCAATCGAAGCTCCAAAACCAACCATCGTCTGATGGGACTCGGCAACTTTAATTGTCCCGGTTGCAGCAAGTAATTTAGCTGGATTGTTGAAAAATATTAAAACTAAAAATATTGCCAAGATGATAAACCATCGTCCCGAATGTCTCATAAGGAACTTTTCCTATCTTAATAAAATCATCTTTTTCTGCATTTTTCCTTCGCCCTGCTCGAGACAGTATAGATATACTCCTGCCGGAACTAGCCTGCCCTGATCATTAGTTGCATCCCAGATTGCAGTATATTGACCACTATTTTGATAAGTATTAACCAATGTTCGCACTACAGTCCCACGCAGATCGTAAATAATCAACTTAATCGGGCTTTCCTCAGGCAAAAAATAGTGAATTGAGGTAACCGGATTAAACGGGTTGGGATAATTTTGAAAAAGTTGACAACTGTTCGGAATATGCTCTTCTGCGGCGAGCTGTGTAGCGGTAATTGCCGTCCCTTGTAATGTCACCACATCCGGAGAATTTGGGCTATTGCTATTAATAGTAAGTTGTGCGGTGATTACTCCTTCATTTGCAGGACTGAAATATACCGTATCTCTAAAACTCGCCCCAGGCAGGATGATCATCGTGCTGGTTTTCACAGTGAATTGGTCATCACTACTAACAATACTACTTATCTCAAGGGTATCAACTCCGAAATTTTGGATTGTATAGGCACTGCTTTTGGTATATCCCACCGGCCATTCGTCAAAGGTAATACTTGCCGATGGGAGCGCTACAAAAGATTGACCCGCCAGGTAGGCTCTCATCCATCTAAGCGCCGGTCGTTCGGAACCATTGGAACGTACCAGATAAGCATCTTGTTGCCAGATCGCATACTGTCGGTAACCCCAAAAAGTAATGCCTTTCACCGCCGGGTGCTCCCAGAGTGCCGGAAATAGAATGTGGTATTTTTGTAATTGAGAATAATCATTAGACTCATTTACATCGAATTCGGTAATATAGATCGGCAGTCCGGTTTCAGCCAGCTTGTCCAGATTTACTTTTAAAGCCGCTGCGGTTGAACTGCGCAGTTCAAAGTAATGACCCTGGATTCCAATCCCGTCTATCAGTCCCCGCTCCTTTAAGAGATTAATGATCACAAGATATTGATTTGTAGCAGAATTACTATTAATGATACTATAATCATTGATGTGTAATTCCACGCTGGAATCACAATATTGCCGGGCAAATTCGAAAACCTTGATTACCCAATCCCAACCGGTGGCACCATTACCACCCAGCGCATCTTTATAAACTGGTGCCGGATTGAGATGCAGTGGCTCATTGACAACATCAATATAATCCATGTCGGGATATCGCTCACCCACTAACTGAATCCATTCTTCTACTTCGGTTATTTGTTCGATGCTATCGAGCGAACTGAGCCAGCCAGGTTGTTGCTGCCCCCAAACCAGGTTGTGATGCCGATATAAAAAACCATGAGTCTGGGCATAATTATAAGCATTGTCCAAGCCAGTCCAGTTGTAGCTATTCTTCTGACCTCCCTCAACGCTTCCCCATTTACCGGCATTCTCCGGGGTGACCTGATTCCAGTACGAATCAAAACCGGTTGTACTACCTAAACAACAACCTAGGAATTTGCTTTGCCCTTCAGCCAGTGGCTGGGAAAATAATCTACAATTAAAGAATAGTAGACTGATCAAAGTGATTTTGGAAAACATCAGTAGTCTAGAGCGCCAATAGAATGAATCGTTCTTGCTCACAAATTGCTCCTTTTTCCCTTATTAATTAATCCGATATATCTCTCATTTATTAGTCTCATCATCGCCAACATATTCAAACCAATCGAAATATGCAACCTTATTGCTGGGTTTTCCCAAAGAAGTTGCATACAGGGCATAGACGCAGCCAACGAATCCACCCGCAACTCTGGTACTCAAAAACCGGGCGTCAACATTATCCTTCAATAAAATCCATTCGCCCGGCTTTAAAGCATAGTGAAAAGAATAATTAGCTCCTGCGGCGGTAATTTTTAATAATATTTCCCGTTGGGCGAAGTTTTCGTCTATCTTCAGCGATGCTAGTAATTCCATTGGATTACCGGATTTGTACAATTGTACTACCGGATTATTTTTCTCCAAAGATTTGCACAAAAAGTAAAAATGTTGTTCATTCTGAAAAATTAGCAGCCCGGCTTTTTCGGTCTCCAACTCTGGAATAAACTCCATTGCCGTGCTAACGGAGCCGTAGAGATGTTGCTGACGATGTCCAACGAAGCTCGGATTACTGCTATCTGCACAAGTCTTAGGTCTTAATTGCAGTGTCAGAAATCCTTGTCGCTCACCAAGGCGATACCATTGGCTGTGCGGCGTTCTGAGGAAAATCCAGGCGGGATGCAGTTGCTCCGCATCGAAATCGTCCCTAATGCGGAAATTGCCGCCGTAGGGAATATCAGCTTGAACTTGCTTGACAGACTTGATCGGGTAAGGATAATGATACTGAACTTCCTCCCAATCGGGATTAATCACCGGCCAGCCGTCGAGCCATTTGACCGGAGCTAGAAATGTTTCCCGTCCGGTGTTGTAATAATTCTCTTCACCTGGAGGATAGGGTCGGCAACCTAAGAAGACTGCCCACCAGTCGCCGGACTCGGTCACCGTAAAATCGGCATGTCCGGTACAGGTAATCGGATTCTCCCGCCGGGGATCGAGCTGCCGCTGGGTTAGAATCTGATTATGTTCATAGGAAACATAAGGACCATCAACATTTTCACTCCGAAAAACCACTTCCGAATGCTGCTCTCCGGTACCACCTTCAGCCGCAATTAAATAATAATAACCATCTTTGCGAAAGATATGAGGGCCCTCTATCCAAACTGGTTTTTTGCCTAAGTCTGTACCACCGTTCACCAGAATAATTTCATCACCTACAACCTGGAGTTTTTCTTGATCAAACTGATACATCCGAATTGTTCGATGACCATCGTACAGCGGTTGATTATCTGGTGCAACGCTATTGTAGACAATGTAAGCTTGACCATCATCATCGAAAAATAGGGAGGGATCAATGCCATTGATCTGCGGAATCCAGACCGGATTCAACCAGGGACCACAGGGATTTTGAGAGGTCACAACAAAATTACCCCCGCCATCAACCAGCGTGCAGGTTACATAATAGACTCCGTCATAATATCTGATCGCCGGGGCGAAGATTCCCCGGGAAACGCCAAAACCTTCCAAATCCAGCTGTTCGGCTCGATCCAGAACGTGTCCGATCAATCGCCAATTGACCAGGTCCTTGCTCTGGAATATTGGTATACCTGGAAAATAAGTAAAAGTCGAGTTGACCAGGTAATAATTGCTGCCGACCCGACAAACACTCGGATCGGGATAGAATCCTGCCAAAATCGGATTAGTAAATTCCCTACTGACCTTCTGGGGTGACTTTTTTACTGAACAGGTTAACATTAATAGCGGAAGCATACAATAAAGAAAAAGAAATTTGCCCACCAATAACTCCTAAGGAATTACTATTATAACTTGATACACCACTTTATGTTTTTAAAACATCCTGAATTAAAGTTCGCGTCAAATCTCACTGCCGATAATACGCTTCGTTCCAGCGCAACTCTTTCCTGAATTCACCGAGCCGGGTGGCATCATCAATCAAGAGACACTCGATTTGCGCCATTTCAGCAAAATCCTCCAGATACTCTGCTGTTGCGGCTTGGCTGAAGCCGGTATGGTGGGCGCCACCGGCTAAAATCCAGCACGCTGCGGCAACTTCCAGGTTCGGTTTGGGAATCCATACCGCCCGCGCGACCGGCAGTTTTGGCAACGGCTGATCCGGATGAACGACAGCTACTTCATTGATAATTAACCGAAAACGACCGCCCAGGTCAATCAGCGAAGCATTGATTGCCGGACCTGGCGGTACATTGAAAACCAGCCGCGGAGGTGCATCCTTACCGCCGATTGAAAGATCGTGAACCTCCAGACTTGGTTTCTTCTCCGCAACTGACTCACATACCTCAAGCATATGCGCGCCAAGTACTTTCATTCCCGCCGGATTTAAATGGTAGGTATAATCCTCCATGAATGAGGTTCCACCGTTTAATCCAACCGACATAACCTTCATTGCCCGTACCAGGGCTGCCGTTTTCCAGTCACCCTCGGCACCAAAACCATATCCCTCTGCCATCAGACGTTGAACCGCTAATCCGGGCAACTGCTCCAATCCGTGCAGGTCTTCAAAAGTAGTCGTGAAAGCCTTGAATCCGCCGTCTTCTAAAAATGCCTTTAATCCTAATTCAATCCGAGCCGCCGTCCGCAGGTTCTGGTACTTCTCATTGCCCTTGCATGCTGCGGGAGCAATTATATAGCTTGCTTTATATTCCTCAATCAGCCGGTCAATCTCTGCATCAGTCACCTGATTGACAAATTTGACCAACTCGCCCACGCCATAGCCGTTAACTGCATAACCGAAGCGCATTTCGGCTTCAACTTTGTCACCCTCAGTCACCGCGACCGAGCGCATATTGTCGCCAAAACGGGCAATCTTCGCGCCCTGAGAATCAGCCCAGGCAAGAGCAACGCGACTCCAGTCTCCCAGCTTAAGTTGAATCGCCGGATCCTGCCAGTGACCAACAATTACCTTGCGCTGTTTGCCCATGCGCGCACAGATAAATCCGAATTCCCGGTCGCCATGGGCGGATTGATTCAAATTCATAAAATCCATATCAATCGAATCCCAAGGAATATCGCGATTGAATTGAGTATGCAAATGGACAAATGGTTTTTGCAGTTCTTTCAAGCCGGCGATCCACATTTTTGCCGGCGAAAAAGTATGCATCCACATAATTAACCCGATGCATTGAGATGCGCGATTGGCTTCCTGGCTAAGTGTGTGAATTGCCTCCGGAGTGGTAAGCACCGGTTTAAATTTTATTACCACAGGCACTCTGGCAGATTGGTTGAGTCCCTCGACTATTAAACGTGAATCATCAGCCACCTGCTGCAGAGTTTCAGGTCCGTAGAGGTGCTGGCTCCCGGTGACAAACCATAATTCATTCTTGTTAAGATCAATCATAATGAAAATCCTTCACTTACTTCTTTCTTTATTTCTTTGTTGACCGTAATAGGCATCCGGTCCATGTTTACGGCGATGATGCTTGTCGAGAATATATTCGGGCAGTTCTTGCACTTTGGGATTAAGCATCAATGTAGCTAATGCCAGTTGCGCAATTTGTTCCAGAATAAAATTATGCTTAACTGCTTCGCGGGCATCCTTGCCCCAGGTAAAGGGTGCATGTCCGGCTACCAAAACTCCCGGCAGAGCTGCCGGATCGAGTTGCTTAAAACGCTCTACGATCACTTTCCCGGTGTTGAGTTCATAGTCCCTCTCGACTTCCGCCTTTTGCAGAAAACGGGTCAGCGGTACCGCACCATTAAAGGTATCGGCATGCGTCGTGCCCAGACAGGGTATTTCACGACCGGCTTGAGCAAAGGCTGTGGCAAAGGGACTGTGACTATGAGCAATTCCGCCAATTTCGGGAAAAGCCTTATAAAGCTCCAGGTGAGTAGGCATATCCGAGGAAGGTCGGAGTTTGCCTCCAATGATCTTGCCTGCAAGATCGACCACAACCAAGTCATTGATCTGTAATTTGTCATATTCGACACCGCTGGGTTTAATTACCACCAGCCCTTCTGCACGGGATATGCCGCTGACATTACCCCAGGTCAGGGTAACCAGCTTAAATTTGACCAGTTCGAGGTTAGCCGCGAGGACTTGCTCTTTGAGCGCTTCTAACATTATTTTTCCTTCATAACCTTATTACGCAATTCGAGTAAATCCTTCATTACATTATACATTGAACCAGACCATTTGCTTACACCAAAGCCATCATGCAGCTGATAATAAAGCCGATAGAGTTTTTGATAAACTTGATGGTGCTCGGGGATTGGTTGAAATACACTCCTAATACCGGTCATTGCTTTCTGAGCCGCCTGAACCGAATCGTGCCCACCACATTGCTTGCCCGCAGCCACAGCTGCAAATAGTCCTGCGCCCAATGCCGGAGTTTGCTCGCTGCGCGAAATTTTCATCGGTCGGCCAATTATATCGGCATAGATTTGCATTAGCAAGGTATTCTTACTTGCCAGACCACCGCAGTTGACCACCTCCTTAATTGCCACACCGTATTCCTCGATCCGGTCAATAATTCGCAACGCGCCGAATGCCGTCGCTTCAATCAGGGCACGATAGATTTCAGCCGGCTTGGTGTGGAGCGTCTGTCCAAGCAGCAGACCGCTCAGGCGTACATCCACCAGAATAGTACGGTTGCCATTATTCCAATCCAACGCAAGTAAGCCGCTTTCCCCGGGTTTGAGCTGGGCTGCTTCCCGCTCCAACCTGCTAAATTTTTGATCAGCCGTTTTGCCATAGCTCTCCGGAACCAGATTATTGACAAACCAGAGAAAGATATCGCCAACTGCAGACTGCCCGGCTTCAATTCCGTAATAACCATCCATTACCGAACCTTTGACGATCCCGCAGACACCGGGAATGTCTTGTAGTTTCTGCCGAACCGGAGCCACCATCACATCGCAGGTGCTGGTTCCCAGAATCTTCACCAGCGTTCCGGTTTTGATACCTGCTCCAACCGCTCCCATGTGCGCATCGAATGCTCCAACCGATACGACAACCTGGGGTGTCAGCCCCAGTTTGTTGGCCCACTCTTTAGTAAGTTTACCAATAGGATTTTCAGCAGTCCACGCCGTATCATACAGTCTTCCGCGTAATGCTCCTAATCCCGGCGCTAATGTTTCCAGAAACAGGACATCCGGCAGCCCACCCCAGTCCGGATTAAACATGGCTTTATGTCCAGCCGCACAGACGCTCCGTTTAATTTTGAGCGGATCAATATCACCGGTCAGGACAGCCGGAATCCAATCGCAAATTTCGACCCAGCTATAGGCTGCATCAAACACCTCCGGAGCTATATTTTTACAATGGAGGATTTTACTCCACCACCACTCGGAAGAATAGACACCCCCGATCTTTGCCAGATATTGCGGACGGTGTTTAGCTGCAGTTTCGGTTATTTGAGCAGCTACGGCATAACTGGTATGGTCCTTCCAGAGCCAGACATAGGCAGCCGGATTTTTCTTGAATTTGGGATTAGAACACAGTGGCTGACCAGCCCGATCTACTGGCATCGGACTGCTGCCAGTTGTATCAATGCCGATTCCAATCACGTCCTCTGCCTTGAAATCCCGCACTTTTGCTTTTGCCTGACTCAATGCGCCTCTGATAGACTCTTCGATTCCGAGCAAATAATCAGCCGGATTCTGGCGTGCCAGATGCGGATCCGCAGCATCTACAATGACCCCATCCTTACCCGAAGGATAGGGAAAAACATATGAAGATAATTCTTCTCCATTCAGTACATCAACAATTAACGCCCGACAGGAATTAGTTCCAAAATCGAGTCCAATAACAAACTTGCTCATCTCTTCAACTCTTTGATTAAAAGCGGTACTATGTCAACTATTTCAAATACTAAATCATTTATCCGGTAAAGTATAGATAGGCAGCTAGAATAATTGCGACAATAGCACAGGAACCAATGACGTCCCATTTGTTCCAGGTAGCACGAGATGCTTTATGATCTTCATCGGTTAGCGTACCATAAGTTAGTCCGTTAATTTTCTTCAAATCAGGCTCATTGGTCGAATAGCTAACGATTATCATCACCGCCAGACTCACGAGGAAAATCAGTAAACTATAATATTGGAAAAATATATTATTAATAATCCAGAAAAATGACCCTTCGGCATAGCTGAAATCGTGAATTAATTTTACCGGCGTATCTACTGCCAACCGGAACAGTCCCATTACAAAACCGACAATCAAAGCCGAAAGACACCCTTTGGCATTAAGCCGCTTGTTGAATACCCCAAAGAAAAAGACGACAAAGATCGGTGGTGCCAAATAGGATTGGACATTCTGCAAATAGTCGTATAATCCCTTGCCCCCCTGGATAATCGGAATCCAAAAAAGCGCAATTACCACCATGATCATTGTTGCAACTCTACCGATCCACACGAGTCGTTCCTGAGATGCGTTGGGTCTAATTTTTGAATAAAAGTCAATCGTAAATAAAGCAGCCGAGGCATTGAATGCACCTGCCAGTGAACTCATCAGTGCCGCCAGCAGACCGGCTACCACAATGCCACGGATACCAATTGGCAGTACATTGGCAACCAGCAGGGGAAATGCCTGTTGAGCATTATCTCTAATTATTTGACCCTGGGAGTCGAAAAAGATCTCCTGCATCGCGGGGATAGTTCCACTCTTAGCTATCGCAAAGGCAATCATTCCCGGAATAATGAAAATAAATACTGGGAGGATCTTCAGAAAACCAGCACAGATTGATCCCCGGCGCGCGTCCTGCTCGTTTTGGGCCCCAAGAGCACGCTGAACAATATATTGGTCGGTGCACCAATACCACAATCCGATAATCGGTGCACAAAAGAGCATACCAATCCAGGGATAATTAGTATTAAAATACCAGGCCATCCGGCCGGCCTCCTTAACCGGTGCCCAGGATGCCTGAACAGTAGCAGGAACAATAGGTTTCCAGAGATTGAACATTTCCGAGCCGCAGATCTTATAGAGGGCATCCCAACCTCCTAACACCCTAAGACCAAAGATGGTAACCAGACCGGATCCGATAACAATAATCACCGTTTGGATTGCCGAAGTATAAGCTACCGCCCGCATTCCTCCCAATACGGTATAGATACCGGTGAGGATGACAACCAGGAACGAACCAACCCAGAAGCTGTTGAATGGACCGATCTGCACTTCAGGCATCAAGGCGGCAAAAACAACGCCGCCGGCAAAAATACCTACAGCCAATTTTGTCAGTACATAAGCTACCAGAGAAATAAGTGATAATACGGTACGATTAACCGGCGAGAACCTGCGCTCAAGAAATTCGGGCATGGTAAATACTTTCGAACGCATGTAAAAAGGAACCATAACCCAAGCCAGGACCAACAGGCACCATGCATGTAACTCGTAATGAGCCATGGCAACCCCATCGGTCGCTCCCGTACCGGCCAGACCTACAAGATGCTCGGAACCAATATTTGATGAAAAAATTGACGCACCGATGATCCACCATCCCAAATTACGGCCAGCCAGAAAATATTCACTCGAAGTCTTCGATTGTCTCTCTTTCAAATAGGCCCACCAAGCGATCCCAAAAACGACTACGAAATAGAGCAAAATCAAGATCCAGTCTAAAATGTGCAATGTTCCCATGAAAAGTTCTCCTTATAATTTCATTTGACTGAAAATTTATAAATAGTTCTCTGACGATATACTTGACTAGGTCTCAAAATAACCGATGGGAAATTTGATTTGTTCGGTGAATCCGGAAAGCATTGCGCCTCCAGACAGAGCCCGGTGCGATGTTGATACAGCACCCCATTCTTGCCCCGAATCGTACCATTTAGAAAATTACCGGAATAGAATTGCATCCCGGGTTGATCAGTAGAAACCTCCATCAACCGTCCGCTAAGTGGCTCATAGAGTTCCACCTCTTTGTGCACGGTGCGATCATAATTATTGAGAACCCAGTTATGATCGTATCCATGACCAAATTGGAGCTGCTCATTCTGATCATTGATCCGCAAACCGATTTTCTGGGGCTTCCTAAAATCGAATGGTGTATCGGCTACATCTGCCAACTCGCCGGTAGGAATCAAGCCTGCATCGACCGGGGTAAATTTATCGGCATCAATAGTTAATTCATGGTTCAAAATTGTCTCCGTCGGATTACCTGTCAGGTTAAAATACGAATGATGGGTCGGATTCAAGAGTGTTGGTTTATCAGTCTTACCCTCGTAATCGATTCGCAATTCATTTTTATTGGTTAATGTATAAGTTACTGTAAGGGTTACCGTTCCGGGATAGCCCTCCTCACCATCTGGGCTAACATAGGTCAGGGCAAGCGCAGGTTCTGCAGTTGAAGATACAACCTTTGCATCCCAAAGCACTTTATTAAAGCCTACCTTTCCCCCATGAAGATGGTTTTCACCATCATTGACAGTTACCTGATATTCCTCTCCATCTATCTTGAATTTTCCTTTGCCAATACGATTACCATATCGGCCAACGATGGCGCCGAGGAAAGCATTGTCACCGAGGTATCCCGACAAAGAATCGTACCCAAGAACAATATCAGCCAATTTGCCGTCGCGATCCGGTACTTTGATTGAGGTTACAATCGCTCCATAATTAATTATCTTGACCTCGACACCAGCAGCATTTTTCAGCGTATATTGGAATACCTCCCGCCCATCTGGCAACTTGCCATAGATTGTTTTTTCGATCATTGTTCCAGCTTTTTTAGCGCTCTTATCTTGACAACTTAAAACAATTAAAGATAACACTATTAATAAAAACAGCAGCAAATATTTCTTCATAGTTTACTTCCTTTCGTTATTTAGTGAAGGTTTCTATGATAACTTTGAGGAGGGCCTAAATAGCTGGGCTTACTAGGCCCGGTTTCGATCACAATTTTTTGAAGCACAATCCCGGGATCTACCACCCAGAATTTCAGCACATGCTCGCCTACTTTCCGGATGGAATGCTTCGAGGTCAGAATCTTCACATTTTCGCTCACCATCTGATTCCACCATTGAGGATATTTCCAATCCGGCACTGTTTCACCTTCATTGACATTGATGATTTGTGGCTGTTCATCATCAAATGATACGGCTAAGTGCAATCCTTCACCATGAGTAAAATTCTGAATTGGTGAAAGATAGATTCTCACATTGACCTCACCAGTCGAGAAAAAGTTAACCCGATATTCCAGGTGTGGACTAGCCTCTTCCGCTGTTTGTGATGGTGCAGTAACTGGCATAGGAGTTATCGCCGAAGCGGTTCGACCTAAATTTGGAATTACGAGCCAATTGATTAATGACGAATTTACTGCATTCGTATAATTCTCGGCATCAATCGAGATACAGCCATTGCTTTCAATGAAGCCGTTGATTTGATCAGATTCCGGGATTTCCGGATTCTTGACTAACGCCTGAACGATAACTTTTACTTTATTCGGTCCGCTAATTGTAATTGGAACCCGATATTCGCCGGTGGGAGTTTTATTCCAATCAACACTTACCCACAAGCGCTCCTCCATTTCAACTTCATTTTGGGCACCATCAATTTTTATCCAAGGCTTTTGCGGTGCAATTGAATATTGAAATGGTTTCTTTCCACGATTAAAGATTTCGATATAGTAAGTCTGTTGATTAAACCGATCAAACTCAGGTAAAACTGCCTCACCACCTGCGGAAGGCCACCACTCATCGGAACCTTCGATTGCTACACCCATTGCTGACTTTTTAGGCAGTCGGATCTGATCAACTTTCGGCATTACATTTTTATCCGGCTGCTGCCAGTAAGTATAGCCAATATGGGTCTGATCCATCATGTGATTCCATTTACCATTAGCCATGATATTATTGTAATAATTAGTAATCTCCGCATCTCTGGCAGAAAGCTCCTGCGCTTTCTGCGCCAGACTATTGGTAGCTGCCCGCCCCTGACTGGCATAGAGCCGATTCTTAGCAACAGTATAATAAAGCTCATTCAAATTAGCGCAGGCTTCCACAGGGTGGAGCACCAGCTGATAAAAGGCATCATGATATTCTTCAGACTGTTCCTTATCGATTTTGCGGGCTCTCTGAACTAATTCGTTATATTCTTTGACAACTGTCTCTGCTTCGCGGAAATTAACCAGAGAGTAAGTTTCCGGGGCAAGTAATTCAGGTTTCCGCCGCGAATTATACTTTGTATACCGGGCTAATATCTCGGCAATTTCCTGGGAATACTCTGCCCCAAACTGCTCTTCTGCCCAGCGCTGGGTATACTCGGGCAAACGATCGACTGGTAATCCTTCCGGATTCCAGGCATAATCCAAGAAAAAATCTATTGGAAACTCCATCGGCTTGATATCGCCAACATTGACAATCCAGATTTGGCGCACACCATATTCATACGATAAGTGCATCTGTTCCCACACGCGTTCGATCTGATTGGTATTCAACCACTTATAATTTCTTGGTCCGCCGACGAAATCAAAATGATAGTACATTCCGTAACCGCCCTGTCGCGGTTTTTCATCCAGGCGCGGGAGTTTGCGCACATTACCCCAATTATCATCGCACAATAATACGGTTACATCGTCGGGAACGCGCATCCCCTTATCGTAATATTCCTGAACCTCTTTGTAGAGTGCCCAGACCTGCGGAATCGTCGTCACGTCTTTCTTGGTTACTTCAGCAAGAATCTTCCGCTGGTCTGCAACGATTCTTTGCAGCAGCGCAACGTTTGCAGTCGGACTCATGGCTTCATCACCGTCACCACGCATTGCCAGGGTCACAATGCTTTCATAATTACCCATTCGGCGAATACCTTCCCTCCAGAATTCCCTAAGAACACTGTCGTTCTTTTCATAATTCCAGGGACCTTTGCCATAACGGCGCCATTCGTCATGAGCCCGCATCATTGGTTCATGGTGAGAAGTACTGATAACAATCCCGTACTCATCAGCGAGCCGGGGATTCTCAGGATCATCGTCGTAAAATGCTCTGCCCCACATTGCCGGCCAGAGAAAATTTCCTTTAAGCCGCAGAATTAATTCAAATACATGCTCATAGAACTTGCTATTGAATCCACCAAATTTTTCGAATACTAATCCGGTCAACGCCGGTGCTTCATCATTAATAAAAATTCCACGATACTTTACTTTAGGTTCACCTTGTGAATAACGACCGGGTAAAATATAAATATTCGACTTCTTCTTAACTGGAACATCCGCCCACCAATACCATGGAGAAACACCAATCTGCTGGGAAAGATCGAACATGCCATAAATCGTCCCCCGTTTATCACTCCCCACAATTAACAGGGCTCGCTCAACATTGGGTAGGGGTTGCTCTATAATTTGGATCAAGAAGGTTTCCCACTTGCCGGCAAGCTCCTCGACATTAAGCTTCTTGTCCCGAACCAGCTCCTCGACAAGCGGACTTTTACCTAGTGTTCCAATGATGACAATTTTCTGCTCCCCGGGAATAGTATCGAGTACCAAAGCTGGCTGGACATCAGTAACCTGCATAATGTCATTCTGAAGCAGTTTGAGAACCCGGATAACACCGGGATAGTCCTGGGAACTGGCAAGCAATGGCACAACCTTACCAGCCGCAGCAAGTGTAAAACTCCCATCCCTTTTCTCAGTGGTAACATACGATCCCCCACTGCCAGCCAGGACAACATTCTGCAAAATATAGCTTAAACTTATTCCTATCAGGAAATTTATCATTGGTCTTACCAAACCTGACCATCGAAGACAACGATAATCAAGACTGATACGCCTTACTTTTCGATTCCCAATAGAATACATATCTATCCCCTTGTTACCTCAAATTCTCTATGCTTTTAGGGTAAAAATTATTTCCCTATTAAAAGATCTATGAAACGATTCAATATTACAAATAATCACCTTCAGTGTCAAACGGAATGGAGACCTATCGGGCAATATTTTGACAATTTGTAATTGGCACATTACCAAAATCATAGATCCGAAAATTGCCACTAACTTGCAAGAGTGCCAAGAGATACAGCAATCCATCATAATATCTGCCGTCACCTTCGGGAACCGACATATTCCACAGCTCAGCAATAAACTCTTTTCGTTGAGTATGCGTTGCCGCCAGAGCCGCAACCGCATTCATCGCTACCAATCCGGTACTGTGATTATTAGATAGTTTTTTACCATCCAGGGTATAGCGGTCCCCATAGCTGCCTATTCCTTGTGAATAAAAGAAATCCAGCAAACGGTTGGACTGGAGCACTGCCCACTCATCCTCGGCAAACCAGGAATAATCCAGCGCGATGTTCATTGCCACCCGCCAGGCATCGTACTGAAAATTAGAATGCCCCCCACCCCATGGTGAATCCAGAGCTGTCCCGTCGAAGTTGGCATAGTCGGGCAGCAGCCCGGTCAACGGATGGGCTGCTCTTTTCAAGAAATTGCGACTGGCAGCAGCGGCTTCACACCAGAATTGGTTATCCTGATCAGCCCACCTGGCCCAGATCTCGTAAAAATGGGGTACATGATATGATGGATCGGTAAAGCTATCCACATTTTTCGTTGGCACAAATACGACCAGCTTCTCTTCCTTATTAAACATATTGGTCGCAATATTTTTACCACTGGCTGATTCAGATTTATGGAGCATAGCATCCAGAATGGCTTGGCCCTCCTGGTGATAATTAAAAATACCTTTGCCGTCACCCCATCTGGCGGAGGCAAACAAGAGTGCCATGACAAACCATTCTTCACCATCAGCCGCCGAATTCGGATTCAGTTGGCTGCCGTCAATTTTACAGTGCCAGGCAAAATAGCCCTTGCGCGCACCGGCTTGATGCTGCATATAAGTTTTTGACCATTTCCAGAGACGATCAAACTCGCTCTTTTTATTCAGCTGCACCGCTATCATCATCCCGTAGGACATACCCTCGGTCCGGATATCATTATTCAGAATATCCTTGATATATGCCATATCGGGATCTACCAGGTAATAAACCCGCTGGTTATTCGGCTCACCGTAAAATAATTGCTCAAAAGCACTATCAATTTTAACCTTTACTGTTGATTCACTTAAGCCCAATAGCTCGCTAAACAAATCGGGATATACACCGGTGAAATATGCTCCGTCCTTTTTCTTAACCTGAGTTTTTGTGGTCATACCAAGTATAAAGGAATTTCCAGCCAACAGCAGAACTAAGATAATTCTGATAGATTTGCTAAAAAGGAGATTTTGGATATACAGGTTTAGATTATTGCTCGGAAAAGTAACTGACATTACTCATAATATAACCTTAATGTTATTCTTAAAAAAAGCCTTTTCCATCGTCCATTTAAATATCTTTGTCGGATACAATTTTCAATAAAAATTTTGGATTATGTCTGTTTAATTTTTTTACTAAATTACACCATATTTACTTGGTTTACGAATTTAATTACTGGTTACTTGCAAATTGAATTAAAAACTTCTGGCGTTAACCCAATCCCGGCTGTTTGTCACCAAGGGATTATAAGGGGAGAGTGAGGAAAACCGAATGAAACGCTTAACAATCGAGGATGTCGCCAAACGGGCGGGAGTTTCAAAAGGAACCGTTTCCGCTGTCATCAATGGCAAAACTACTGTCAAGATGGAAACACGGGAGTTGATTCTTAGAGTAATGAAAGAGCTCAACTACCGTCCCAAGGGCGTAGCGCGCAATTTAAAAAACGGGGGGCAGGACAAAAGCATCGGCTTGATTATCAAAGATTTGAATTACCCTTTCTATACTTGGATCGCGACCGGTGCCAAGGAATATGCAAACAGCAAAGGGTATTCAGTGATTGTCGCCAGTACTGAAAATGATCATGAATGTGAAAAGAAACTAACCCACCTTTTTTCGACCAAGGATATAAAGGGCTCAATTATTGCCCCGATCGTCGATGGTAAAGCGGAAATCGAGCACCTGTTCAAATTAAAAATGATTAATTACCCTTTTGTCTTGCTCGAAGATGTCAAAGGCATCCAGGCTAATGTGGTCGCGATTGACAACATCAAAGCGATTAAAAAAGCAGTATCTTATTTAATTAAAAGCGGACATACTAAAATTGTGCATTTCGCCGGTCCACCGGACTCATCCCATACTCAGGAAAGAATTGAAGGTTTTCGGCATGCTTTCAGCGAAAGCACCCTGGTTTTTCGTGAGGATAAAATTGTTTCGGTGGGATCAGATTACAACGACAGTTATAAAAATACTCACGAATATTTCAAGCAGATTAGTAATGCTGACTTTCCGACAGCTATTGTCTGTTTTAACGATCAACAGGCTCTAGCCGTTATGACGGCTCTGCGCGAGCTGAATTACCGCATTCCCGAAGATATTTCCATTATTGGCAATGACGATATTTATTACGCCCCGATTTATCCGGTAGCCTTAACTACTATCCGGGCTCCTCAACATGAGATCGGCAGAAGGGCCGCTGAGATTCTCATTCGTAATATCGAATCACCAGACCCTTTGCCACCTGAACGAATCGTTCTGGAAACAGAATTTATCGTCAGAAAATCTACCAAGACGTTGAGTTCCTGAAATTTCTGGGTCTACTTTCGACCTTTCACTCGGTAATATAAGGTTTACCGACAACTTCAATTTCACGGCTGATGAGTTCGGTCGTTGGAGAAGTTCCACCAGGTAGAATACCACCAACTGTGATTTCGAATTTTCCCGGCTCAACCATCCGCTGAATTCCCTCATTATCGGATCGAATTTGAATCACTGCCAACTGCCGGGGAGTCAATTCGAACTCCACATCCCGTTGCTCACCCGGATTCAGATGAATCCGTTTGAAACCCTGTAAGGCACATATCGGTACCGGCACCGAAGCCGTTTGGTCTTTTACATAAAGCTGAACCACTTCATCTCCGGCAACCTTTCCCGTATTTTGGACCGTAACAGTTAGTTTTAGTTTGTCTCCCGCATTGATTGAACTTGGGAGCTGCAGATTGGTATATGAAAATTGGGTATAACTTAAACCGTAACCAAATGGAAAAAGCGGCTGTCCTTCGAAATAACGGTAGGTACGACCTTTCATCCGGTAATCTTCAAAAGGAGGTAACTGATCAACCGATTGATAAAAAGTGACTGGCAGTCTTCCGGCCGGATTGTAATCGCCGAATAATACATCCGCCAGGGCAGTTCCTCCCTCCTGACCCGGATACCAGATTTGCAGGATAGCAGGAATGTTAGCTGCCGCCCAATTGACTGCCAAGGCACTGCCGCTGGTCAAGACCAATACAACCGGTCTTTTAGTATCCTGAATCATTTTTAATAAATCTTCCTGAACGCGGGGGAGAGCGAGACTGGTGCGGTCACCTCCTTTAAAACCCTCCAGTTCGACCGGCATCTCTTCGCCTTCCAGCTGGGCAGTAATGCCCCCGACAAAAATCACGACATCGGCATCTTTGGCAATCTTAACCGCTTTGCGGAAATGATCACTGTCCATCAGGTGCCATTGGATAAACAGCTGCGGCCAATAACCACCTTTATAATACTCAATTTTAATCCGATAAGATTGTTTCTTTTCCAGATGAATGTGGTTACTCTTGGTAACGACTTTATCCGAAGCCTCCCGCTCTTGCCAATCCTCTACCACGATTGTATCATCAATATAGAGTCGAAATCCACCATTGCCTTTCAAGGCAAAATTATAATCGCCCGTCTCAGTTACTTTAAGGGTACCACTCCAGCGAAAGGAAAATTCCGGTTCCAGCCAGAGATTCGGGATACCACTTCCCCAGATCATATTCGTTTCCTCCAGCGGATCAATTTTCGTTATCGCAGGCTGCCCGTCAAAATTTCTATTTCGATAGAACTCCAACTTCAAACCCGGTTTACCGTCGACACTCGCGATATTTGACGACAAGGGATAGATCAGACCGCCCTTTTCGACCAGATTACAGCCAGGCTCATAATCTACCTCCACATCCTTGCCTACCTTATTTTTGATCCCCTGCAGCGGAGTAACATAGCGCGAAGGCTTGCCATGGTAATTACCTAACAACATTCGATAGGAATCGGCAGTCGGTCCAATGACGGCGATCTTCTTTACCTTATTGCTCAGTGGTAAAAGATTATTTTCATTTTTTAAAAGAACGATTGACTCCCGGGCAGACCGAATGGACAGCTGCCGATGTTCCGGTGAGTCGTTCTCTTGAATAGGTATCTGGGTATATTGCACTAACTCCGGCGGATCAAACATCCCCAATTTAAAGCGAGCGGTAAAAAGCCGTTTGACCGCCACGTCAATCTCATCTTCCGTAATTAGCCCTTTTTCCACCGCCTCCATTAGGGCATTATTGTACACTTGCCCGCAATTCAAGTCGGTTCCGGATTTAACCGCCAAGGCGGCAGCTTCTGCCATACTTTTCACCATCCGATGATTGGCATAAATGTCGTTAATTGCGCCACAATCGGATACTACATAGCCCTTAAAGCCCCACTCCTCACGCAAAATCCCATGCAATAACTTGGGTGCACCGCAACAAGCCTCACCCACATACCGATTGTAGGCACACATTACCGAAAAAGCACCCCCTTCCCTGACACAAGCCTCGAATGCCGGTAAATAGGTATCGTACAGATCACGATCATCAATAACTGCATTAAAAACATGCCGCTCCGGTTCAGGACCACTGTGAACAGCATAATGCTTCGGAGTTGATATTACCTTGAAATATTTTGGATCATTACCCTGCAAGCCTTTGACAAATGCCACGCCCATTCGACCGGTAAGATATGGATCCTCACCATAGGTTTCCTGACCACGCCCCCAGCGCGGATCGCGAAAAATATTAATATTAGGACTCCAAAATGTCAGTCCTCTAAAAATATACCGGTCGCCTTTCCGGAGAAAATCGTGATGTTTGGCGCGGGCTTCAGTCGAAATTACATCGGCAACCCGAAACATCAAGTCCGTATCCCAGGTTGCTGCCAACCCGATCGCCTGCGGAAAAACTGTGGCGATACCGGCGTTGGCTACGCCGTGCAAACATTCATTCCACCAATCGTATGCGGGTACCTCCAGGCGCGGAATGGCGGCGGCATGGTTAACCATTTGCGAAACCTTTTCCGCTAAAGTCATCCGGGATACTAAATTATCGACCCGAGTTTCTACCGGCAGATCAGGATTGAGGTAAGCGGGAACTTGTTCAGCCTCCTTAGCAAAAATAAGGAAACCGCAAAAGCACAAGATTATAAAAACAATTCGCATAATCCAACTCCCTTCTTACTATGCTCGTAAATATATAAAAAAGCGCTTTTAAATCACAAACTACACAGGATCATAACCAGTAGTCATAAGGTCCCAAAATCCTCCATATCATATCAACAAAGCGATAGTTTTTGAATAATGATTGCTTTTAAGGTGCAAAATAACTAATAGCTTGCAAAATTTTGTCCAGCACTAAACTCTGTGGCAAACAATCAAAACATTAATTTTGTTACTTGTTCTGAATTTCGCTTAAGAATCTGTGCAACCTGTCTCTGGCAAACTGCATCTCCGGTTTATTCTGGAAATCAGACAACAGCCTGCGGCGAATACCGCTACTATCATCCTGGATGTTCAAACTGAAAATTTGTCCACTGCGATTGACCTGAGCAATCCGCCAACTCTGATGTTTCCCAGCCCAGACTCCTTGCCAGCGTAAATAAAGCCTGCGACTGTAAGTTGTTTCCAGTTCCCATGATGCTGAATCGGTTAAATTTTGAAACTGGGATTTGGGCTTGGTATTTGTTTCAAACTCCATTTTTACCTTTTCTTCGATTTTTTACATATAAGAATTAAACCTTGTTCTACAAATAACACGAACAAACTATTCGTATCTTCCGTTTAATGGGGAATTTATTGTTCGGTGTTGCAACATCAAAAGGTCTAAAGATTTCGATTAATTTTAATTAATTCTAACATGTAGAGCAACAATTTTATTAACTTTTTAAAAATCTGCCCCCGCCCTAATTTGAATGCCAAAGAATTACAGAATCAAATAACAATCATACGGCTGCTAGCTTGATTCACAAACATAAGATTCAAGTTCACTCATTTCAACCAGCTATTTGATCAACAAACATTTGTTCGCCTGACTAAAGTCATCAGTCTGAATCCGATAGATGTATAAACCAGATGGATAAACTGAAGCGTTCCATTGTAAGTAGTGAATTCCCGCTTCCTGTTTTTGATCAACCAGATTCTCAACCAAATGACCGGAAGCATCATAAACCGCAACTTTCACTAATGAAGCCCGAGGTAAGTCGTATTTAATTGTGGTAGTCGGATTAAATGGATTAGGATAATTTTGATCCAGACTGTATGCCTGGGGGATGCCATTTTCTCTATTTTTTTCCGTTGCACTCAAACTTACTCCTGCCATCAATTTCACTTCATTTAAATAAATCTGTTTGGCTGGTTCGGAAAAATTGTAATAATTATAAACAAGATCAGGAAGGTCAGGATCAATTTTCACATTATCATTACCATTCCCAATAAAAGTGCGTGGTCCTGCGGGCATGTCTACCGAGCCGCTATAAAACTCCACACCAGCTTGAAACCGTACAAACTGGACGGTATTGTCATCACCGACAACCAGGCATTCCCCATTACCCGGACTTTGAGTATTAAGAACATCATACTGATTAGTACACCACAAAAGATCTCCCGTATACTGACCGGCAAATACGGGATCATCCGCTACAAGGATAGTGGCGTACAATCCTTCAAATTCATTAAAATGCAGGCACTCATCACAGTTAAACCAATTTAACCTGCTCGAACGGGCAGCCCATAATTGTAATAATAAAACCGGCGCTGTAATGGCATTCCAAGCCTCTCGATTAGGCGGTTGAAAATCGGTACTGGCACCTGAACGTCCAATGATGACCAGATCAGCATTATTAAGCGTATCCAGAGTAGCTTGAGAAGCCGATCCTAATGCAGTGTTATAAAAAGTGACCACATTGAAACCGAGAGCTTCCAGGTCATCAATAAATGGTTTGTCGGAATGCTCGCCTGTTGCAACATCAATCTTCTCCGGCTGACTGACGAAGACAATAGTTTTCTCCTGGGCACTTCCGGTGACCATCGACCCGATTAAAAGAATCGCACAAAGCAGCCGGTCAATCATCTTCTTCTTCATAATTCCCTCCTTTTTTAAATTGTGATTGACAATCACCCTCTTGAATTTAATTTTAATCTGATCCATATTCGGTTTTAACGACTCCCCGTGAATATTCCCGGAGATGAGTCGGTGACATTCCGGTTCTCCTTTTGAAGAATTTCGAAAAATAAAATTGCGATTCGAAACCGGTAATCATTGCAATTTCCTTCACCGAAAGTGAGGTATTCAGCAATAAATCCCGGGCTTTGTTCAATTTCAATTGCAGAAAATATTGCGCCGGGGCCAGATTGGTATAATGCCGAAACATGCGGCGGAACCAGGAATATCCAACTCCCAATTCGGATACCAACTCCTCCATATTCATCTGTTTATCAATCCGATCAGCCATACAGACTTTGGCGCGAGATATAATACTTTCAATCTCTTTCCCACTGAATTTTTTCGATCTTTCGAGGGCAAGCACCAGGGCAATTATCTGATAAGTCAAAGCGGCAATGATCTCCTTAAAACCAACCTTCTCAATCTCCATTAGCTCCAAAACTTGCTGATACAATCTGATAATTTCCTCTTTTAGACCAATCTCGATTACCGGCTTTTCTGGCGAAAGGATTCCATTCTCTCTGAATTTCTCCGGTTGAGTTCCGTTGAAAGAGATCCAGTGCTCTTTCCAACCGGTTTGTTGATTGGGCATATAGCGATGCCAAACGCCAGGAAAAAGAAAAATGATATTGCCCTCTTCAATCTTCTTCTTGCCACTAATTTTAGATTCAAATACTCCTCTGCCACGAGTGATGTAGAGAATCTGAAATTCCGGCAGGATACGACCATGCCGCCAATCAAACATGTACGTATCGGGATGCTTCGCCGGAGGATAAGGAGTATTAGGCGGAATATCGGCATTACCACTGCCGGTCACATACAATCCCCAAAGTTTATCAACCTCTGAAATGGTCAGATAACTAAAAACTGAGTATTTTGCATGGATCATATTGCCCCTTCAACCTTGTGTCAAATTATACAAATTAAAATCCAAATAATCCATGTTATTTTTCAGCTAAACTTTTAAAAATAGACTTAAATGGAGAATAATGATTTCAAGAGAGAACAAAATCAAAAGCCGACTGAGTGAAATCCAGGATGCTTCTCGATACAATATTAAATACTTTAAATTATAGGAAGGAGGTGAATGCCCAAAAAGGCATTGCCATAATTGATACAAACTTTTAACCGGTTTTTTAAAAGGAGAATTGTAATGTCAAAAATCACAAAATACTTAGGCTATGTGCTTCTATGCGCTCTGTTGATAATTGGTTTAAGTAGCTATGCTCAAGAAGCTAAATTTGTACAACAGAGCGAAAATGGTCTGGTATGTATGGAAGCGGAGAATTATTCGGGAATTGACAATCCTATTGATGATTCCTATTGGTTACTAGTTACTGAGCCTGATGGTTATTCCGGGACCGGGGCGATGCAAGCCCAGCCAATTGATCCAAATTTTACACGACACAAAACCTTAGACGATGCCAAAAGTTTTGCTCCGTATATGAGCTATACGGTCAACTTTGTAGCCACCGGCACACACTATGTCTGGGCACGTACCGTCCATACCGACGGATATGACGATTCTGCCTGGATGGGCTTAGACTATGAAATAGTCGGAGGAACTGGTGATACACCAGCACCAATCCAGTATAATACAGATGAACAAGAACAGGTAGATTGGTATTGGATCAGTCATTTAATGAATGACAATAGTGATCGTGCAACTATTGAGGTTGAGTCAGCCGGAGTCCATACTTTCAACTTGTACATGCGTGAACAAGCTCTGAGAGTTGACAAAATTGTACTTACCACCAACGTGGATTACTTACCTGATGCCGAAGCTAACGAGGGACCGGCAGAAACTCTAGCCGGCGGATCAGGCGTGGAATTAGCCGATGCCGTGGTTGCCCGGTCACTGAAGCTAGATCAGAACTATCCCAATCCTTTCAACCCGGTTACCTCAATCAGATACTCACTTCCCGAGGCTCAAATCGTAACGCTGAAAATCTTCGACCTGAACGGTAAAGCAGTTGATGTTTTGGTCAATGAATTTCAGACTGCGGGAAGACATAAAGTGCAATGGGTAGCGGAAGGATTTCCAAGTGGAATTTACTTCTATCAGATTCAAGCCGGTGCATTTTCGGAAACGAAAAAACTGATCTTACAAAAGTAGTTTGCACTGCATTAAATAATTGATCGTAAAAAGAGCACCCTGGCGGGTTTCAGCAATTGAAATTCAGCTGAACCCGAGCAGGGTGCTTTTACATT
>CAZJIU010000030.1:3742-24431 GCA_964546145.1 uncultured bacterium | reverse complement strand
TATCAAGACCTCTTGGTGACGAATCCTGGTTCACTGCTAAACTGGGTTTAATGATTGCTGTCAAATTTGGCGATCTGGATAAACGGACAACGATTGATCTACCAATAGTTTTTCCCCGGTTGAATGTATTTTACAATGACTACGGTTTTAGATATGGTTGCGATCTTAGCGGAAATATATGGAAAAATCTGAATTATCAGGTTGACGTTGACCTTTTTCATTTTCCGGGTGCCAATGAAAAGCTAGCAATGGAACATAAAGGATTACTGTTGTGGAATAAAAGCAAACGGTTTCAGATGTGTCTCGGATATGAATTAACTTACGGGGAATATCCCTTCGGAACTCAGTGGCACTTGCTCCTGCCGCTGATTGACTTTCAGTGGGCGTGGCCCAAATGATAAGCCGGATTTCTATGTTCAAAAATTTCTTTTGAATCAGAAGTATCCCGATCCGCAGTTAAGATGAAATAATCCATCTTTAATACGGGGCATGCATAGAAGGGTTGGTGCTTTTAAATAGCACTGACCCTTTTTATTTATGGCAATAATTTGAGTGGTTAAAGTGTTTTGTGGATCTCCCGGGGATTTCTCAAATGGGAGTTCTCCGCAGGAGTCTTCATCAGAAACCTTGCAGACCTTTGCGACCTTCGGAAGACTTGCCCATATGTTATTTATATGTCCAAAAGCTACACATATAGCTGACTATAATAACGGAACTATATATTATAGTTTAAAACCATAATCTATAATAAAGATTTGCGCATTATATATTAGAGCCTTATATTATATCTCGTTATGTATTAATAATAGGGAAAGATAGTATGGACATCAAGGATTTTGTAGCAGGTACTTACCAGGAACAGGGAGAATACCAGTGCTTCATTCCGGAAAAGATCAATCACCTTTGGTATTGGTCTAATTCGCTGATTGATATATTGCTTGAGGAAGCAAATCTGAAGCTTGGTGAATTAAATGCCTTTTCGCTACACGTTCCCAATATTGAACTATTTATCAGGATGCAAGTAGTTAAAGAAGCTACCAGCTCAAGCCGGATTGAAGGAACACGGACCGAGATTAATGAGGCAGTACTAAGTGAAGAATATGTCAGCGTTGAAAGGCGCGATGACTGGCGGGAGGTTAATAATTATATAAAAGCACTAAACTATGCCGTCGAACGTCTGAAGGAATTACCACTTTCATCAAGGCTTATACGCGAGGCTCATCGGGAGCTGATGTCTGATGTCCGTGGTAAGACAAAGAATCCAGGTGAATTCAGGCAGAGTCAGAACTGGATTGGAGGCGCTACCCTAAAAGATGCGGATTTTATTCCACCGGTGCATACAGTAGTTCCTGAACTGATCACAGATCTGGAGTATTTTATGCATAATAGTACAATTGCAGTACCACATCTGATTAGGATTGCGATTATTCATTATCAATTTGAGACTATTCATCCGTTTTTGGATGGTAACGGACGAATTGGGCGACTGTTGATTCCACTATATTTGGTCAGTAAGGATTTGCTGGCGAAGCCGATTATTTACTTATCCGACTATTTTGAAAAACATCGTAGTCTTTATTATGAAACTCTGCGCTTTGTTTCTGATTCAAACCAATTGGAACGCTGGATTAAGTTCTTTCTGGTTGCATTAGCCGAAACATGTAAAAAAGAAATAACGACGTTACAAAGTATTTTAGCAATGAAAGAACGTCTGGAAAATGAAACCATAATGGTTCTTGACCGAAAGGTTCCTAATGCTAAACATTTATTAAACTTATTGTACACGAAACCATCGGTTACGGGTGCTGATGTTGCCAAAGAATTAAATCTGACTCCTTTGACAGCTAATAACCTTATTGATGGTTTCATTAGGCTTGGAATACTACGTGAGACTACTGGTGGAAAACGTAACCGGATTTATGTTTTTGATGAATACTTGAGCAAATTTAAATAACGATAAATAAAGTTGTTAAACATCTGCTATTTTGTTAGGAGAACTTTTGTGGGCCCCCGGGATTTCCTGCCAGCCCTCCCGCTGGTCGGGAGCGGGCTGGGAACCCGGAACCGACGGATTTTACATCGATAAATCAACTGATATCAATTACAGAAATGCAAAAGAAAATCCAACTTTCCGTACTTTCAACTTTTCACTTTTTCCTTTAAGTGTGGGCCCCCCGGGATTCGAACCCGGAACCGACGGATTATGAGTCCGGCGCTCTGACCGTTGAGCTAGGGGCCCTGTTAAAAAGCGGGTAAAGTTATTCCGTTTTGAAATTTATTCCAAAGAAAAAGCTGGATTTATTTCCTGCTGAATATCCAATGTGTCAGTGTCATAAATTCTGCCAGAGTAAGCGACTCTGCCCGTCGGTATAAATCAATTGGGTAGTCGTCAAATCTATCACGGATAATTTCAGCCAGAGAATTGCGGAGAATCTTGCGGCGTTTGCCGAAAGCGGTTTTGACAACGGTATGAAAATCAGCCTGAAAGCCGGTATCCTGAGAATGAGGCTCAATTAAAATTTTTACCAGAGATGAGTAGACTTCCGGGATTGGTCTGAATACCTTAGGTGAAACCTGAAAAGCGATTGACGGTTTTCCGTAAAATTGGGTAATTACCGAAAGAATCCCGTAACTCTTGGTACTTGGCTTGGCGCAAATCCGCTGGGCGATCTCTCGCTGGACCAGAAAATGAACATCCTGAATAATATTATTATTTTCGAATATTTTGAAGAGCAGGAGGGAACTGATATTATAGGGAATGTTCCCGACAATCCGGATTTTCCGTTCTTTCGAAAAATGTTCTTGATAATCGAATTTCAAGGCATCATATTGGTATAGAGTAAAATTATCAAAATCGGCAAATTCCCGGGCTAATTCGGAAGTCAGGTCTTGATCAATCTCAATGGCATGGATTTGGGTTCCGGTAGCAACCAGTTGCCTGGTCAAGGCTCCTTTCCCGGGTCCAATTTCGACGAGAATATCACCGGGTTGGGGATTGATTTCCTTAATGATTTTACGGACGATGTTCGGATCAATGAGAAAATTCTGACCGAAGCGCTTCTTGGCGTAAGATACCATCATCAAATATTAAAGAATTCTCTGGCTGTTTGAGTGGTGCCTTCCTCGATATTCTGGCAGGGAAGGTTTTTGATTTCGGCAATTTTTGCAGCGATTAACGGGATATATTTCGGTTCGTTAGTGCTTTTTTTATAGGGTTCCGGGGTAATGTAAGGAGCATCGGTTTCCAGCATTAGACGATTGATCGGTATAATACTCAACGCTCGCTGTAATCTTTTTGAGCCGTAAGTAATACTTCCGGTAAAGGAGATATACAGCCCGAGGTCTAACATTTCCTGGGCAAAATATTCATCACTGGAATAACAGTGTAAAACTCCCCGATAATAGCCGTGTTCTGTTAAAATGGATTTAATATCACTATCCGCGCGACGATTGTGCAGAATCAGCGGAAGTTTGACCTCTTTGGCAATCTCGATTTGTTCGTGCAGAAATTGCTGCTGTTCTGCAGGTTTGGTCGTCTGCCAGTAATAATCCAGACCGATTTCGCCAATGGCTTTCACTTTCGGATGTTTGCTTAAATCTACAAGCTCCTCTTGCCATCCTTTAGGGCAGTGATTAACCTCAGTCGGATGAATACCTACAGCTGCAAAAACTGCTGGAAATTCATCGGCAATTTCAATCGAGGTTTGGGAAGATTGTAAATCTGTTCCGATAGTGATAATTTGTTCAACGCCGGAAGCTTTAGCCTGTTCGATAACTTCATGACGTCTTGCGTATAATGGAGAGCAATCTAAATGGCAGTGGGTGTCAATATACATTCGATTCTGATTAAGTTATAAATGAAACAGTATTGTTAGTTTATATCTCTAAATTTTTATCGTATGCAAAGAAAATTTGAGCAAGCAGATTTTAATCAAAAAAACTCGAATTATTCGGTGTAAAATTAAGAAATATCCGCACCCGGCTCGATTTCATCCATTACGGTAAGCAGGGTTAATTTTTGATCTTTAATTGCCGCCAGCAGCATGCCATTGCTTTGAATACCGCGAATAGTTGCCGGTTGTAAATTTTTGACCACAACAATAGTTTTCCCGACAATTTGATCGGGTGTGTAATATTCGGCAATGCCGGCAATGATTTGGCGCTGCTCAGTACCAATATCAATTTGTAATTTCAATAATTTGGAAGTTCCAGGAACCACTTCGGCAGTCAGAATCTTGGCAGTTGTTAATTTAACTTTTGAGAAATCTTCAATCGTAATCAGATTTTGCATTTCAGCCTCATTCGAAATTATGGTTTTGTCTGATTCATTTTTAGGGGATTCCGGTTTTTCAGTTTGGATGCGCGGAAAAAGAATCGGCAAGGATTTTAGCAAAACTCCACTTTGTAACTTTCCCCAAAATAATTCTAGCTCACGGGCAGAGAAGGCTTTAAGTAATTCAGTAATTTTTCCCGGCATGATCGGTTCCAGTAATTTGGCAGCAATTCTCAATCCTTCTGCTGCCGTGTAAAGCACAGTTCCACCCTGCGTTTTATCGGTTTTGACCAGTTTCCAGGGAGCCTTAAGCTCTAAGTAGCGGTTGAGTGATCTGACGAAAGCGATGACGGTTTCGATAGCTTCATTCAGCCGCAATTCATTAATTAATTGATGCACATCGGTTGCGAGTAGAGTGGCATTTTGGCGAATTTCCAGTTCCGCTGCCCCGGGATTGGTTTCTGGCGGAATACAATTATTGAAATTTTTTTTGATCAGAGTGGTAATGCGATTAACAAGATTGCCAAAATCGTTTGCCAGGTCGGAATTATAGCGCCTGATGAACATCTCTTCACTGAAGTTGGCATCCTGCCCGAGAACCATGTCGCGGATCAGAAAATAGCGCACCGGATCAACTCCGTATTTATCCAACAGGTCGAGGGGTTTGACAATATTTTGCAGCGATTTGGACATCTTAGTCTCGTCAACCATCCACCAGCCGTGGGCGAAAATGGTCTTTGGCAGTGGGATGCCTGCCGCTTTCAGGATTGTCGGCCAATAAACACAGTGAGTTGTGACAATGTCCTTGCCAATTAAGTGGTAATTTGCCGGCCACCATTTATTGAATCTTTGAATGTCGTTTGGATAACCAATAGCGGTTACATAATTCAATAGGGCATCGAACCAGACATAGGTTACATAATCGCTATCAAAGGGCAATTCAATCCCCCAGCTGAGTCGGGCTTTAGGGCGGGAGATACACAGATCTTCCAACTGGTTTTTTAAAAAGCCCAAGACCTCGTTTTTACGACTTTCGGGCCGGATAAATTCGGGATTTGCATTGATGTAATCAATCAACCATTGCTGGTATTTACTCATTTTGAAGAAATAATTTTTTTCTTTAATGAACTCAGGTGGTTTTAGGTGCTGTGGACATTTTCCATCTATTAACTCTTTGGGTGTATAAAATCGCTCACAGCCGACACAGTAATAACCCCCGTATTCATGTTCGTAGATCTCGCCTTTATTCCAGAGATCCTGCAGGACATGCTGGACACTCTTCTCGTGGAATGCGGCGGTAGTCCGAATGAAAAAATCATTAGTGATTTCCAATTTTTCCCAGGTTTTCTGGAAATGGACTACCATTTGGTCGCAGTGTTCCTGCGGAGTAATACCAGCCGCCGCAGCGGCTTGCTGAACCTTTTGGCCATGTTCGTCAACTCCGGTCAGGAAAAAAACTTTGTCGCCCTGAGCGCGATAGAAACGGGCTAATACATCAGCCAGGATCGTGGTGTAAGCATGTCCGATATGAGGTTTGTCATTAACGTAATAAATTGGGGTTGTGATATAGAAGGTCTGTTTGGGATCGTTCATTAAATATTTATCGGAATTATTTGTCTAATTAATGACTTTGTAATGACCATCGAATTCCGCTAGTGGGAATTCTTCAAACTCATCATTTTCGAATTTCAGGGTAACGGTCTTTTGATAAATATCTATTTTTTCAAGGCTGCCGATTTTGTCTTTAAAGTTCACCTTGCTGCCATAAGGCGGGTAATTTTTAAGAAATTCTTCATAAAAAGGGTGTTCAAAGCGGAAGCAGCATTTTAATTTTCCACAGACACCGGAAATCTTAGTGGGATTCATTGGCAGATTCTGTTCTTTGACCAGTTGGGTATTTACCGGATCAAAGTCATCGATGAATTGATAGCAGCAAACCGGTTTTCCGCACGCTCCGATGCTGCCGATTCGACGAGTCTCTTCGCGCGTGCTGATTTGCCGCATTTCGATTCGCGTTTTGAATTCAGCTGCCAGGATTTTTACTAATTCCCGGAAATCTATTCGATCGTCGGCAGTGAAAAAGAAAATAATTTTCTTCCGGTCAAGACGATATTCGACGTCAACCAATTTCATTGGCAAGTTTAAGTTTTTAATCTGTTGCTCGCAGTACTGAAATGCACCTTGTTGGCGAATTCGATTATCGTGATCTTTGAGAACGTCTTCGGGAGTTGCTTTACGAACAATAACCGATTTTTCCTGATCCTCGGGAGCAGCTGACTTATCAGTCGGGTAGGGCAGAGTAGTACCAATATCTTCGCCTTTTTCGGCATCTACAATCACCTGTTCATTTGATTGAACCGGGAAATCCATACTATTGCGAAATATTTCCCGGCGCTGTCCCTGGAATCTAATTTTGACTAATTTATTGCGAATTATTTCATCCATAATAATTGTTATCCAGCATTGATTGCCTTGTTTAAGTTAAAGAACAGATTTAATAAAGCGAGTTTAATATAGACATTGCGGTTTATGAAATCAATACAATTGTCGACGGAGGATGAAGCCAAATAAGCATCAAAGTTGGGGAATGCGGTAGTGAATTTGCGAATCTCAGGCGTTAATTCTTTGAGGATTAATTCCGTTTCATTTAATTGTTCTTTTAGGATTAATGCATCCCGAAACCAAAAGCACAGAGAGAGAATAATCTGCTGAACCTGGGATACATCTTCCTGATATAAAGCTGCCAGATCTTCGACATAATTGTAGAGTTTTTCAATATTTAGAGTTGCCAGGGACCGGAGTAAATCCAGGATTTTTTCTTTGACAGGGGCGAAGTCAGTTTCTGCCAGTCGTAAGGCTGAATTAATCTCGCCACCGGATAGTCGAATAATCAAATCAATCTGCTGCTCCGGGATATTGCGGGATAGTAAATGCTGTTTGAGGATTGAAGACGCAAGCGCAGGGAAATAAATTGGCTGACAGCGGGAGATAATCGTCGGCAACAATACGTTTGGATTGGAGGTAGTCAGGATGAAAGTAGATTTTTCCGGTGGTTCTTCCAGGATTTTGAGGAAGGCATTAGCGGCAGGTTCGGTCATCAGGTGGGCATCAAAGATAACGATGACTTTCCATCCCGGTTCCGCCGGTTTAAGATAGGTTTTTTGTTTGACTGCCCGGATAAAATTAATAGGAATATGTCTGGCGTTCGGGACATTGATTTTTTCGTAAGGATTTTGGGCTTTGATCCGGATAATCTCCTGGATTTCGGTCATCTCTGCCTGACTAAAACGATCGAAAGGATCGGCGTCTGCGGTGGTTTCCTTTTTTCTGGGAATCGGAAAAACCAATTCCAGATTAGCATGTTCCAGCAGACGAATTTTATGGCAGGAATTACAAGTACCGCAGGGAATATTCCCGCTGCCTTGACAATTGAGCATTGCGGCGAATTCTAAGGCAAAGCCCTCGTGGCCGCTGCCTTCCGGGCCATAGAAGAGGTAGGCATTGCCGACCCGTTGGTTGAGGATGATGTTTTTCAGCAGTTCCAGGTTCTTTTGCTGATTCAAAAGAGGAAACAAGGTCATGATCGTTTAGCCAGCCATTCTTCAGGATTTAATTTTGTCCGGTTGCTCCAGATCTCGAAGTGCAGCAGGGCACCACTCAGCGAGCCCGAATCCCCAACTTCGGCGATCACCGTTTTTTTAGTTACGTACTCTTTTTCATAGACGTTTACGTTTTCAACGTGAGAATAGACCGTGTAAAATCCGGAGCCGTGGTCAATAATAATCGTATTACCAAAACCACGAATATAGGTAATGGTAGTAACTACTCCGTCGAGCACCGAGCGCACCGGGGTTCCCTTTCTGACTTCAATGTCAATTCCGGAGTTCTCGGTCAGGGTGTTGAGCGTTGGATGTTTATGTAAGCCGAATTTCCCGACAATCTGACCATAGACAGGCCATTCCAGTTTGCCTTGATTATCCAGAAAAGGATTAGCCTCGCGAATGCCTGCCAGTTGACGTTGGCGCTCGAGTTCCTGTCGGCGAGTTTCCCGTTCTTTTTCCAAATTAGCAATTAAGTCCGAAAGTTGCTTGGCAGCTTTTTCTTTTTCTCTGATTTGCGCAATCAGGTTGTTTTTATCTTTCTTCGCCAGACGTAATTGCGAATCTCTTTGGCGCTTCTGAACCGTCAAATTCTGCTGATATCTCTTTTTCTCAGCAATAATTTTATTCTGATCGGCAAGCTCTTCGGTAAGCTGGTTTTTTTTATTGTTTATAGATACAATGTTGAAATGAATGTTATCGGCAGTTTTTTTATCAATATCGGAAAGTATTCGCAAATATTTATAACGGTAAAAAGCCTGATTAATTGATTGGGAAGTTAGAATTAGTTCCCAATCGCTATACTTGCCTTGTTTATAGAGATAGACCAGACGTTTGGCAAAATCGGATTTTAATTTGTCCAGGTTCTGGGAAAGTCTGCCAATGGCTTGTTTGGTTTGTTCAATCTGATAGGTTTTCAATTGCTGTTCACGATTGAGCTGTTGAACCAATTTTGCCGTCAGACTCATCTCTTTTTCGGTTTGCTCTAATTTAGAGAGTAGTGACTTTTCTCTGGATTGGACTTGCCTTAAGTCAGATTTGTAGGCTTTAATTTCATCGCGAATTTTTTGAAGTTCTTCGGATTTGTAATCGATTTTTTTATCAATGTCTTCCTGTGACCGGAGACTAATGGTAATCATCAGGCAGATTAACAATAGGGGAAAATAATACTGAAAATGGCTCAATTTCATCTCACTGTTCAAAATAATCAAAGCGCGTTGCAAATTCAAGGTTATAAATATTTGGAAAGATAATTTTATTCATTTCAAGAAAAAAAAATGTATATTAATTTATCAGTTAGAAAAATTAAAAATGGTGAGAGAAAATTATGAGTAATCCAATCTGGGAAGTGATTGAAATCAGAAAGAGAAAAGATCGGGATGATATTTTTAAGGTCATGAAGAATGTTCCAATCTTCTCTGATCTTAATGATAAGGAAATGGAAGAGTTAGAGAAAATTATTCATCGGCGGGAATATAAAAAGGGCGAACCGATTTTCAGGATGGGTGATCCCGGTTTGGGAATGTATATCATTATTAAGGGTTCAGTCAATATTGCCGAAGAAAACGTTGGTGGAGAAATGACAACTTTAGCTATGTTGAAAGAGGGTGCCTTTTTTGGAGATCTGGCGCTGCTGGATGAGGCTCCTCGTTCGGCTTCGGCAATTGCCGACGAAGATTCTGATATCTTAGGCTTTTTTCGCCCGGATTTTCTGGATCTGCTATATCGCAAGCCGAAGTCAGGAATTAAAATCCTGTTCGGATTGGCTCGAACTATTGGTGAGCGTTTGAGACGCACTAATCTTCAATTAACTGAGCTGCAAAAGAAATAAGGATTTCCAAATATGGATAATTATTCATATCAACTTTACTCTCATATTTTGCGTTTATTCTGGCGCATATTTTTAATCATTCTTGGAATAGTTGCCATAATTGTAGTTTTTCCCTTCGTGCGGAGTGTGATTATTATGTTCGTAATTTCCATGCTGCTGGCGGTGTTATTAACTCCGATAGTAGATTTCATGGAAAGTCGGGGAATAAATCGGGGATTGGCAATTTTGATCACGATGTTAATAATTATTGGGGCTATTGTATTTCTATTTAGTTTGGTAATTCCCGCAATTATCCGGGCTGCCGAGTCGTTAAGTTCAAAACTCCAATCGGATTTTATCGATGATCTGGCGAAAAAGGTTGAAGCCTTTTTTGCGGCCAAATTCAATAATCCTGCTTTAGCCCGCAACGTTATTACAAAAATCAATGAAATTGGGTTAAAGCTGCTCAATAATATGACGAATTTTTTTAAAAGTGTAGGATCATTTCTGGCATCGGTTGCCATCATACCTTTTGTGACTTTCTTTTTAGTTAAAGACATTCGTCGTTTTAAAAGAGCAATAATCGTGAAAATTCCGAACAAATATTTTGAATTATCATTAAACATCATTCAAAAAGTGGGTAACCAAGTTAGTAAGTATATCCAGGGACAGGCAATGGATGCTTTGATTGTAGGTATTCTGTCAGTCATCGGTCTTTTTATCATCAATTTGGTATTTCATAATCCGGTACCTTATTTTGTTTTTATTGGGATGTTAGCCGGAGTTGCCAATTTAATACCCTATCTCGGTCCGGTTGTGGGAGCAGTACCTGCTTTATTTATAGTGATTATTAGTAATCCACCTAACGTAGGAATGATTCTAATTTGGATTATTATTACTTTTGTCCTGGTGCAGGTAATAGATAACTCGCTGGTATCCCCAATGGTCGTCTCCAAAAGTGTCAATATGCACCCTCTGACTGTTGTAATTGTGGTGATCATTGGGGGCAATATCGCTGGTGCGGTCGGGATGCTTTTTGCTGTTCCGGTTACCGGTATTATCAAAGTAACGATTGCCGAAGTAACCTGGGGATTAAAGAATTATAAATTGAAATAATTGAGCTCGTTTGCCTATACCACGAATATCCAATAAGTAAGTATTATACACAGAAAATAAGCGATATTTTGTATATGGTCTCAGCAGCGAAGGTAGTCAGGATTTTAATTTGAATACCAGACGAAATTTAATTGATCAAATTATCGTCATTGTCTTATTTTTAAGCATTCTATCCTTATTTCTTGAGTACGGAATTCCTCAGACAAAGATCGTCAATTTAATTGTTGGAGTTCTTGACTATTTTATTATCATCCTTTTTGTAACTGAAGCTACAATCCGGATCATCCGCGTCGAGAAGAAATTTTTATATATAAAAAATACCCTCTTCGACCACCTTTTACTTTTAGTTATTTTGGTTTTATTCATATATACTCGCTATCAGCGATATATTTCTGGCGCCGCCGATATTCATCGCCTATCAACAAATATAATTCTGATCCGGAATATTTTTTCGATGCTGAAAATTCTTAGTCGCATGAAGCGCTTAAATGCCTATATTAAATCAGTTTCCCGCCATCCAGCCCAGACTATTGCAATTAGTTTTATTATCATTATTTTAATCGGAACGATCTTCCTGATGCTCTCTATTTCCACGGCTGATAAATCTCATCTGGGTTTCACCAATTCCCTCTTTACGGCAACCTCGGCTGTCTGTGTAACCGGCTTAATCGTCGTGGACACAGCAACGAAGTTTTCACTTTTTGGCAAGATCATTATCATGATCCTGATTCAGATTGGGGGATTGGGTATTATGATTTTGTCTTATTTTGGTGCTTTTGTTATCGGGAGACGAATTTCACTCGAAGACAAAATCGCACTCTCTTTTTTACTCAACGAGCAGGATATCCAAAAGATTTCGTCTACGATAACTAAGATTATTCTATTCACTTTTGGGATCGAGTTGGTTGGTGCGATGATCCTTTTTGGAGATTTCAACGATCTTTTTGGCGATAATTATACCGCTGCCTTTTTTTCTATATTTCATGCTATTTCGGCTTTCTGTAATGCGGGTTTTGCTTTGTTTACCGATAATTTGGCGTATTTTAAATCCAACATTTCACTGAATTTTGTAATTACTGGTCTGATAATTCTCGGCGGAATTAGTTTTTCGGTTATTTTCAACCTGATTGAAAATTTTAAGACAAATTTAGAGACCAATATCTTTAGTCGCAGAATCCGTAAGTCGAAATTGACCCTCAACACCAAAGTAGTGGTCATTACAACTGGCATTTTAATTATCACCGGAATGCTACTCATTTACGGAATTGAACATCGGCATAATCTTATTCAGTATGATCTCAAGACTCAGTATCTTGCGGCTTTCTTTCAATCCGTGACACTCCGAACAGCCGGTTTCAATACGATTGACATATCAAAATTTCGCCTGCCAACTTTATTGATCATGATTCTGTTTATGTTTATCGGCGGTTCTTCGGGTTCGACCGCAGGTGGAGTTAAGGTCAATACCGTGTCGGTTATTTTTGCCTATCTTAGGTCAACCCTGAAAAATCGCAAAGAAACTACGCTGATGAATAATTTCTTGTCGAAGAGTTTGATTAATAAGGCGTTTCTAATTATTATCCTTGCCCTGGCAGCAATCTTTTGCGGTACACTCATTCTGGGTTTAATCGAACCTTATCCGTTTGAAAAGATTCTGTTTGAAGTAGTCTCTGCTTTTGGGACTGTGGGGCTGTCTACGGGTATTACGGGCGATCTCTCGAATATCAGTAAATTTACGATTATTATTTTGATGTTTATTGGTCGAATTGGACCAATGACTCTGGTAATTGCACTTTCACAAAGGCGGGATATTATTCGGATAAAATATCCCGAGGGGGACATTTTAATTGGTTAAAAAAGGGGAAGAATAAATGGCTAAGGAAAAAATATTTGGAGTATTTGGGTTGGGAACTTTTGGTCTTGAAGTATGCCAGGTTATTTCTGAAAAAGGTGGTAAGGTAATCGCCGTAGATAATCAGACTGAATTGATCGAGAGGGTCAAAAATATGGTGACCCAGGCAATTTTAATTGATAGTACCGACGAGCTATCGCTTAAAAATGCACCCATTGAAGATATTGATGTTGCTGTCATTGGAATCGGGCAGAACATCGAAGCCAGCATCTTGACTACCGCAGTATTGAAAAATTTAGGAGTCCCTTATATAATTGCGCGGGCGGTATCCGATATCCATGCCCAGGTACTGAAGCAGGTTGGCGCGACCGAAGTAATTAATATTGAAATCGAAGAAGGTAAACGAATTGCCAGTAAACTTGTATCACCTGATATCATTGATAAAATTTATATTGGTCAAAATCAAATTTTGGCTGAGGTAGTATGCTCAAAAAGTTTTGTAGGTAAAAGTATTCTCGAACTGGACCTGCGAAAAAAGACTAATGTCAATATTATTTCAGTCAAACATATCAATACGAAAATTGATGAAATGGGCAATCCGATTGTTGAGGAAACGGTCGAATTTCCAACTCCTTCGACTAGAGTGAAAAAAGATGATATTCTTGTCGTTGTAGGGAGGGAAAAAGACATTGAAAAATTAAGGGAATTATAATGTATTTAATCTCAAAATTGCGGATTTATAGCATTTATCTATTTACCCTGATTGTATTTATTGGATATGCAATTTATTCTTATTTTGCCCTGATTAATATTAGTTCCGAGGAGATCTCGAGTTTTCGATTCTTCGCCGAAAATTTTATTTACTTTACCCTGATTCTGATCATTATCATGACATTTGTTTTCATTAATACAATTTTCAAAAGTCGCAATATTTTTAAGGAACTGGATAAAGCCATTGAACTCTCGCGACAGGGAAAATATTTTAGTAGCAAGCAGCTGCAAAAGCTGGGATTACTGGGTGAAAAAATTATCGAAATCAATTCACAACTTAATTCATTAAACGAAATGAAGTCGCTGAAAATCAGCAGCTTGTCTAATGCAATTAATCTTTTGCTCGAAAAATCAAAACTAAATCTTATGCTTCTTGATGCTCAGGGGCAAATTAGTAAGGTGAGCGATCAATTATTAGCTGAATTGCAGATTGAAGATAAGGATATTATTGGTCAGTATGCCGAAAATATTCTGGATAATCTCAGCTATAGCAATGCAATTAACGAATTAAAAAAGACAAAATTTATCGCCTTAAAGAGTCCATTGACTTTAGACATAATGGATCAGCCAACTGATGTTAATGTAGTTATCTATCCAATAGTTAATTATCGTAACGATATTTCCGGTTGTATTTGCGTTTTTGAGACAGCGGAAGATTTTGAAAAAATAATTGATAAAAAAGCGAAAGTCATAGAGAGCATTAAATCCGAGAAGGAAAAAGACACGAAAGAAATCCATGAATTGTCACTATTTAAGCGATTAACCGATTTATTTCGTGAGAAAATGGAGGAGCGATGAAACTCTATAGACGAAGAAATAAGAAAACCGGTTTGCCGCCCGGCACGCTGGTATATCTGGGTGATAGTATCGAGCAAAAGACAACTATTGAACTAATAGACTATAACTCTGAAGGATATACCAAGAAGACTATTCAGGATGTTAAAGAATTGGAGACCTGTCTCAACGAAAAAACCGTCAGCTGGATTAATATTAATGGTTTGAATGATTTGGCAATAATCGAAGAAGTTGGTCGAATTTTCAATATCCATCCATTGGTTCTGGAAGACATTGTCAATCCTGACCAACGACCCAAATTTCAGGATTATGAGAAATATTTTTACATTGTGCTCAAAATGCTCACTTACGACGAGCAGCAGGGTGAAATTCAAGCCGAGCAGGTGAGCATGATTTTGGGATCCAACTATCTAATCACCTTTCAGGAACATGAAGGAGATGTATTTGATATTATTCGGGAACGAATTCAAAAAAATAAAGGACGGGTGCGCAAAGAATTAAGTGATTATCTAAGCTACGTATTAATAGACGCAATTGTTGATTATTATTTTACTGTAATGGAGTGGATTGCCGATGAGACCGAACTGATGGAGTCTGATTTGTTGGAAAATCCTTCATCTTCGATTCTGAAAAGAATCCATGATATGCGACACCAATTGATCTTTTTGCGCAAGTCGGTTTGGCCGCTGCGGGAATCATTAGCCGGTTTAGAACGTTCTGAGTCCGAATTGATAAAGGATTCGACAAAAGTATTTTTCCAGGATATTTATGACCATACGATTCAAATCATTGATACTGTCGAAAATCTGCGGGATATCGTCACGGGAATGTTGGATGTCTATCTGTCAACAGTCAGCAATAGAATGAATGAGGTCATGAAGGTCCTAACGATTATTGCCACAATTTTTATTCCCCTGACTTTTATCGCCGGGGTTTACGGGATGAATTTTCGAGTTATGCCGGAATTGAGCTGGAGATATGGCTATCCTGCGGTATTGGTTTTAATGTTAGCTGTAGGGATTGCGATGCTAATTTATTTTGGGCGTAAAAAATGGCTTTGACAATTTGCTATTATTGTAAAATTTTTATAAACAGAAAATCTCTATTAGTCGCAATTGGTATCTTGACCTTATTATTAAACCGGAGTTATTCGCAGGTGAATACCGAGTCACTGCGTAAATCCGGTTTAAAAGATGGTTTTTGTACCACAATTTCGGTCTATTATGGAGTAAATTCAGGTAATTCAGAATTTAGTTCTTTTAAATCAACCTTCCGCTCTGATTATCAAAAAGGTCGCAATTCGATGTTTGGTGTGGTTAACCTGAATAAAGCCAATAAATCCGGGAAATTGTTTATTAACAAAGGTTTCGTCCATTTAAGAGGTGTGCGAACTTTTTCAAATTTAGTCTTTGGTGAAATTTTTCTGCAAAAAGGCTATGACGATTTTATTCTGCTGAAATCCCGTGATTTGATCGGGACTGGAATCCGATTGAACTTAATGACTTTATGTTCTGTCGGTGAGAATAATACAACTTATTCGGCTTTCAGCGGCTTAGGATTTATGTGGGAAAGGGAGGTTTTATCAATTCCAGGTAATAATAAACCGGTCATTCGCTCGACTAATTACCTTTCTGTAAAGATAGCGACTAAGCAGAACCGGGGCTTAACACTAACAGGTTATTACCAGCCTGATATAAATCACTGGAATGATTATCGAGTACTGGTGAGTGGAATAATGGAGATTTCGATTTCGAAGAAGATTAGTTTTAGCTGCGATCTACAATACCGTTTTGACAGTGAACCACCTCCTGGAATTAAAGACTACGATCTAGAAATAGTAAATGGTATTACCTTAGAATTATGATTAGTGAACTTCGAAATTAAATACCTGTGGATTGACCAGTTTTTGATAATCTGCAAATTTCATCGTGATTATATCGATATGATTGCAGGCATTAAAGGCGATTTCGGCATTTTTCGTTAAATCTGCGGCGATATAGGTATCCATCCCGTACAGATTGCCGAAGGGAGGCATCCCACCAGTCTCACAGTCTGGGAAGTGCTTGCGAAATTCGGCTTCGGTGGCTAATTCCACTTTTGGGATTTTTAACTGTTTAGCAAATTGATCGAAATTGATTCTTTCATTTGCAGGTAGCACTGCTAATGCCAGTTTCCCTACAATTTTAATTACAATGGTTTTGACGAAATAATTACCGGAAATATGAGCGCTGGCGGCGATGTGCTGAGCCGTGTAAGCTTTTGGATGGGCAGTAATCTGATAGGGCACCTTATTTTCTTCAAGGTAAGTTAAAAGACGTTTTTTCTCGGGCATACTAACCTCCTGTTATTTTCCTGATTTAAATGTAGACAATCATTACAAAATACGCAAGCCGGTGAAGTACAATTCCAAATAGAGATTATCTCTTTTATTCCTCACCCATTCAACTTAAATTAATTCAAGAATAAGTTGAAAACAGAAAGGAGATTTTGATATGCCAATTGTCGATTACCAGAAATATGTCAAGATGCTCGAAAAGGCTCATCGGGAACACTATGCCTATCCGGCAATAAATGTCACAACTACCGATACTATGAACGCCGCAATTGAGGGATTTGCAAAGGCTAACAGCGACGGAATCATCCAGGTTTCAACCGGCGGTGGTCAGCATGCCAGCGGCGATTTGAAAGATGCCGTTTTGGGTGCAATTTGCCTGGCTGAACATGCTCATCGAATTGTCGCGAGATATGATGTTAATATTGCTCTCCATACCGATCATTGTCAGACAGACAAGATTGACTCGTTTTTGAAACCTTTGATAGCCGAGACAGCACGGCGACGCCAAGCAGGATTACCTAATTTGTTTAATAGTCATATGTACGACGGCAGTGCGGTTCCGTTGAAGGAAAATATGAAACATGCCGTGGAGTTATTAAAACTCTGCGCCGAAAACGAGATTATTTTGGAAGTTGAAGCCGGTGTTGTGGGCGGTGAGGAAGATGGTGTGAATACAGAAGGAACCGGTAAAGAGAAATTGTACACTACTCCTGACGACATGATTGCAGTGCACGAGGCTTTATATCAGATTAAGGGCGCCAAATATATGTTTGCAGCAACCTTTGGCAATGTCCATGGTGTCTATAAGCCGGGCAATGTCGTTCTGAAACCGATAATTTTAAAAGAAGGGCAGGATGGCGTCGTGGCTAAGCATGGTGAAAAAGCCAGATTCTTCCTGGTATTTCATGGCGGTTCCGGTTCCACTATAGAGGAAATCCATGAAACCCTCGAATACGGAGTGATCAAGATGAATATTGATACCGATACTCAGTATGCTTTCACCCGTCCGGTTGTGAATCATATGTTTCTAAACTATGATAAGGTGTTGAAGGTCGAGGGTGAGGTTGGAGTAAAGAAAATCTACGATCCGCGCGCCTGGCTGAAACAGGCTCGCATCGGTATGGCTGATCGGGTAGTCCAAGCCTGTAACGACCTCAAATCCGCAGGTAAAAGTATGGGCAGATAAAGGTTCTTTATAACCTATATATTATTGGACAGAAATTCCGGGTAAGACCGGAATTTCTTTTTTTACCGAGAAAAGATGAGGTCTTCTAATGGTCATTTCGACCCCGCCTTGGCGGCAAACGAGAAATCGCAGTCGTCAAGGAGTATCACTTTGAAAAAGCCGATTTCTCACCCCGATAAATCAGGGATTCGAAATGACATGTTTGGTTAGAATATTAATTGATTATACCGATTGCCCGATTATAGTCAATATTTAGTAACCAGAATAGATGCTAGTATCTGATATAAACTGAGCCAATTCGCTCGCATTATTTGCTGCATCTATAGCAGCAATGAAGTAATTCTGATGATTGTTAATGGGTTCTACTTTTGTCTGAAAATGGGTAAATTTTCCAGGTAATATTATAAGAATGAATGAGCCATCGCTTACATCAATATTATTCTCTGCAGATGAATAGATTATATAATTGCGGATAAAATTGCCTTTTTCAGTTAAAATCGACTGCTTCCAGTTGAATATTAGATTTAGGCTATCGCTTGTAACGATACAGGAATCTGGCACAGGTGGCGGATTTTTGTATTTCCAGGGCATAGCTGGCGGGATAGCTGCTAATTTAAATTTTTCTAATTTTAGTCTATTTAATTGGGTACTATCAAAGGAGCTGGCGGCGAAAAACGTCATACCGTTAAGCCCGGCGGAGCGAACATCATCAACCTCTTTAAGCAAGTCTTCGAACGATAGAAGGTAAGCACCTATTCCGGTGACAATTGGTTTTTGAATATTGGGTATATTTTTCCATGAGTCGATTATTTTCCGGAAACCGTCATTTTCGCGTGAACGATAATTCAGGGGAACGATAATATCAATTTTACCAATTGTTGCCCAACGGGCTGCATCTTGATAAACGGCATTATAGCCGGACCAGCTGGATTGATTATAATTACCGATGACAGCTGCCGATACTTTGACCCAAGGCTTGATGCTGGTGATTGTATTATATGCTTTAGCTACAAAGGAAGTAAGCTGCTCACGCTGCCAATTTTCCCAGTCTAAGCAAAGAGGATTGGTTTTATATGAGAGAAATCTGGTTACGCTGACCTTATCATGGGAATAGCCCTTTTTCGCTGATCCCTCAGGATAGCGGATATAATCAAAGTGAATTCCATCAATTTCGTACTTAGAGGTAATTTCCATTAGCACATTTATTATATGACGTTGTACTTCCGGATTGCCGGGAGAGAAAAAGGTATAGCTCTCAGACTTAGACGTAGGTTTTCCGATGCTGTCACAGACTATCCATTCAGGATGAGCAAGCAGGGGATGAATCGGTGTGCTGGGAGTTGGTTCTGTTTTGCCTCGCCAGGCAGGAAATACGTTGATCCAGGCGTGCAGTTCTAATCCCAGCTCATGGGCGGTGTGGATTGCAAATTGAAGCGGATCCCATTCCGGATCTTGGCCCAGAACTCCAGTCAGCAGTTGACTCCAGGGCTCATAGTTTGACCGGTAGAAGGCATCGGCATTACCTCTGACCTGGAAAAATACGGTATTTAGATTAGCCTCTTTGAACCATTGGAAGGTCTTTTTAATGTAATTCTGGATTACCTCTTTGTCAGTGCTATTCAGATTTTGGGTGTAATCGTAGCGGCTCATCCAGATTCCCCGAAATTCTCTCGATGGAAAGAAAGGTTTTGAAATGGGGGAGATTTCAGGTGGTTGCTGTAGCAGAGAAATGAACAGCAGTACAAAAATCAGTATTACTACAGCAGAAATTAGTAAATAGAGCAGTTCACGATCGGAAGATTTCATCAAAATTCCTTAATCTTAGGTTTTTTTGGTTGTCAAAAGAAATATGATCTGGGTATTGGATGTTATGCTATAAAAATTTGACACAGGACTAATTTAGCAATTTGAGGTTATTGTTCTACAAAGAATTCAATTTGTGATTTAAAAAGCAATTGAAGTAGTAATTTCCATGATCAATACTTAATCTTTCAATGCAGTTTAAAACATTTCTTCTGGTATATTCCAAAAAATCTGTTTACTTAATGCCATTTAATTAGGAAGATTTGACAACTTACATTTGTTTGAAATTATCAAAAGGGAAGTTCTTATATGATGCAAGGAATTAATCAAATGGAAAATATCAAGAGTCTATCGCTGTGGCAAAAATTGCTGTTAATTTTCTGGGAACCAAAAGCGACCTTTCAATCGTTAAAAGAGCGTTCACACTGGTTAGATATTGTTATTCCTCTGATCTTAATTTTAGCTATGACAATAACAGCTACTCATCTTGTCAGTCCGATTTCGACTCAAGATGTCCATTCCATGATTACTAAGGGTGAAAGATTAACTGATGAGCAAAAAGCCCAGGCGCTGGAAAGGTTTGAAAAGCAACAAGTTTCGGTTTTGAAGTATGTAGGCGGTGCAATTATTGTTTTACTCAAAATTGTGATTGTTGCCGGGATTTTAATCGCCGTTAATAACTTTGTTTTTGCGGGTGAAATTCGATTTATCCAGTCGGTGGCAGCTGTTGCTTATGTCAATTTGATTGATCTTATTGCCTGGGCGGTGCGACTGCCGCTGATTTTTGCCCAGGAGACCACTCGCATCTACACCGGTCCGGCACTTTTTGTTGCCGAGACGAAGAGCTACTGGTTCAATTTTTTGGCGGGATTAGACATTTTTGCATTCTGGAAAGTAGTGCTTCTGGCAATAGGGGTAGGTGTTTTTACCAGTAAAAGTAGCAAGTCGGCGTTTATCATTTGGATGAGTCTCTGGTTAATTTTTGTGGCAGTGATGGCGGCTCTATCCAGTTTAACAAAAATATGAGGTCATGATGAAGAATTGGTTGCTTTACCTGATATGTGTAGTTTTAATAACAGATAATGCTTTTATGCAGGAAAAACCCTTATCATTGCAGGAGTGTATCCAGGTAGCTCTTGAGAAAAATCC
>CAZJIU010000030.1:0-3642 GCA_964546145.1 uncultured bacterium | reverse complement strand
TGCTGAAAGCTCAGGAGTTGTTGAAAGTCTATCAGGTAGCACTGCAAAACAGTCGGGAACAGCTCAAAAAAACTGATGAAATGTTCCGGATTGGACAGGTTGCCAAAAAGGACCTCTATAAAGCCCAAGTCAATGAAGGCAATGCCCGTTTGAATGTTATCCAACAGCAAGCACAGGTTAAATTGGCACTGGATGATTTAAAAAAGGCGATGGGCATAACAGCCGATTTGCCTTTAGCTATCGAGGAAGAAAATTATCAATTGCCACAAGTCATTGACCGGGAAGTCGCTGTTCAACAAGCGCTCCAGCATAATCCAAATTTGCAGATTTTACATATCCAAAAAGAGAGTGCTTTGCTGAATTATAAAATAGCCAGAGGCGATCTGTTTCCCGATATAACTGCTTCGTTCGGATATAACCGTAGTGGGCCAGAAATGTCGCGTCTTTATTCCGATTTCGATAAGTGGTGGAATACCTCGCTGAGTTTGAATATTAGTTATCCGATTTTTCAGGGTTTTTACCGTAAAGCCAACATCCAGCAGAAATACCTCAATTATAAAACCTACGATGACCAGATTATCCAGCAACGACTGGAACTTATCAACCAGATAGACAATCTGCTCCTTTCTATTAATACTTATCTCCAAATGATTGAAATTAACGAGTTGAATATAGCTTCGGCAAAAGAGGATTTGCGTTTGCAGCAAGAGATGTACCGCTTGAATGCGGCAACGCTTCTGGAAGTACTGGATGCTCAGGTGGCTCTGACCAGAGCACAAGGCAATTTAATCTCGATCAAATATGATGCAAAAATTGCCGAAGTCAAATTGGCGTTATTAATTGGAACACTATAGGAAAGAATTAGAATGAAGAAGAAGGCTGGTAAAAAGATACTGATTTTGATTATTGTAGTGGGAGTCATCGCCACTATCGTATTTTTGAACCTCAATCGTCAGAAGGTGAAACCGATTGAGGTGCAGACTGAAAAAGTCCGGCGTGACCGGATTGTTCAGACAATAAATGCTTCGGGTTCTTTAATTCCAATAACCAAGGTAAAAATTAGTGCCAATGTCAGTGCCCGAATTATGAATATTGCCATCGAAGAGGGCGACGTTGTCAATAAAGGTGATTTGCTGGTCGAGCTCGATAAGGCTCAGTACGAGGCGGCTTACGAAAAATCCCAGTCATATGTGCAGTCTAATAAAGCCAATTTGCGAAAAGTGACCAGCGATATGAAACGGATGAAAGCTCTTTTCAAGCAGAACCTGACTTCGACAGCTGAGCTGGAATCGGCTGAAGCCCAGCTGCAGTTAGCCGAGAGCCAGGTGGTGCAGGCCGAGGCAGCTCTAAAGCAGGCACGGGACGATCTGGATAAGACTCACATTGAGGCACCCATGGCTGGGATTGTTACTAGTTTGGAGAAAGAGATTGGTGAAATTGCGCTCGGTTCGGTTTTCCAGGAGGACGTAATTCTGATTATTTCCGATATGTCCGAAGTGAAAGTCGAGGTTGAGGTTGACGAGACCGATGTTGTTAATGTCAGCATTGGAGATTCGGCAAATATAGAATTTGATGCTCTACCGGATACTATCTTCGGTGGTTCAGTTTCGGAAATCGCCCATTCGGCTACCACAAAGGGTGCCGGTACTCAGGAGCAGGTGACTAATTTTAAAGTTCAAGTAGCTGTGCTGGGTCGCGATGCTCGTTTTCGACCGGGGATGTCGGCGACAGTAGATATAATAACCGATACGCGGGAAAATGCTTTAGTCGTGCCGATTCAGGCATTAACCGCCCGGAGTGAAATAGATACTAACCGGGTGACCGGCACTGCAGCGCCACAAGCCTCAACATCATTGAGAAATAAGTTAATTGAGGTAGTGTTTGTCGTTGATAATTCCGATTCAACGCAACAAAAGCCGGTTGGCATAATCAAGAAAACTACTTATCCAGTTGCACGCATAATGCCAGTAAAGATTGGGATTAGCAGTGATACTCATTTTGAAATAATAGAGGGACTGAACGAGGATGATGAGATTGTTGTCGGTCCATACAAAGTTATCAGTAAAGAATTAAGAAATGGTATTCCGTTAAAAATAGCTAAGGCAAAAGTGCCGAAATGAATTCAGACATAGGAAGATGGTTGAAATTTATCGGATTAATTTTCACTGCGGTGGCTAATGGGTGAATTAATTCAGCTCCGCTCGGTAATTAAAATTTACAAAATTGGCAAAGTAGAAGTCTCTGCTCTACGGGGTGTGGACCTCACAATTGCCCGCAATGAATATATTTCTATTATGGGACCATCGGGTTCGGGTAAATCAACCCTAATGAATATCATTGGTTGTCTCGATAAACCAACGACTGGTGATTATGAGCTCGATGGTGTGCCAGTACATTTGATGGATGAAAACCAGCTGGCGGAGATCCGTAATCATCAAATCGGTTTTGTTTTCCAGACCTATAATTTATTGGCGCGGGCAACGGCTCTTCATAACGTGGAGTTACCACTAATCTACAGTGGCGTTTCGGCCGGGAAACGTCGTATACTTGCTGAAGCGGCGCTGGCAAGAGTTGGTCTTGCGGACCGGATGCAGCACAGACCCAGCGAGCTTTCCGGCGGTCAACGTCAGCGCGTCGCGATCGCCCGGGCTTTAGTTAATAATCCATCGCTGGTTTTAGCTGATGAACCAACTGGAAATCTTGACACCGCCACGGGTCTTGAAATAATGCAGATTTTTGAAGATCTGCATCAGCAAGGAAATACAATTGTATTAGTAACCCACGAACGGGATATTGCTAAGTTTGCCCATCGAACTGTGCATATTCGGGATGGCAATATTGCCGATGATGTAAGGAATGGCAAAGAGTGATTGCCTTTTTTATTAAATTGTGGGAGAATATTAAGGTTGCGATCACCGCCCTGCTGCAAAATAAAATGCGTTCGGTTTTAACGACAGTTGGCATTGTTATTGGAGTTTTAACCGTTGTTTCTGTAGCGGCTATCATTGAAGGCTTGAATCGCGGCTTTGCCAGCCAGATTGCTGATCTTGGAAGCAATACACTTTACGTTCAGAAATATCCCTGGGTAATTCAGGATGATTTTTTCAAATATCGTAATCGTCCCGATATTACCTTGAAAAATGCCAACTACATTAAGGAACGGATGCAACTGGCTGAAGCAGTTTCGCCTTCTACCGGGACTCATCAGGATTTGCACTATCGAAGTCAAAAACTTTATGATATTTCCGTTAATGGCATTACCGAGAATTATGATCTGATTGCCAACTTGAATGTTGCCGAGGGGCGTTTTATTTCAGCAATCGAAATTGAGCGAGACAAGCCTGTAGCTGTTATCGGTTATGCGATTAAGGAGAAGCTTTTCCAAAACCGTGATCCGCTGGGTGAACGTTTTAAAATTGGGCGGGCAACTTATACTGTGGTGGGAGTCTTGGAAAAGCGGGGCAGTATTATGGGGCAGAGTCTGGATGTGGAGGTCTATGTTCCGCTTGGTACAATTTTTAAAAATTTTGGTTTTCACCGCAGTCTGTCAATCATGGTAAAAGTTCGGGATGCTGCAATGATTGATCAGGCGCGTGAGGAGCTACGCTTTTTAATGCGCGTTACCAGAAAATTAAAACCAAC
>CAZJIU010000029.1:0-24972 GCA_964546145.1 uncultured bacterium | reverse complement strand
AGTGGAATTGACCCGATAGATCGGGACTGCACTCACAATAGTTTTGAACAGGGTATTAAAAGCCTCTTAATCAAACTTACTCTAAACCTGATAAAATCTTCTCTCAGATATAACTTTTACGTTTATAAAAGTCAGTAATTAACAGACTATTAGTTCCATTCAGTCAGTTAGATTTTTTCTTTGATAAATGCTCCCGAGATGGTAATTTTCCACGCTTTTTAAAAGGGTGCATAGCTCAGTAGGTAGAGCAACGGCCTTTTAAGCCGTGGGTCGCAGGTTCGATCCCTGCTGCACTCACAAAATAAATACATAATAAAGCCTCTCTTGGTCTGATTATTTTAGTTCACGTGTCAACTGGTTTATTGGTTTGTTTTAAGACGGAGTTTGAATCCCGATCTATCAGGAAGCCCCTCGGCTTAAAAGACTGATGATCTATTCGATCTCTTTTACGATTCGCTGGGTTTCCGTGGCAATGACTAATTCCTCGTTTGTCGGAATTACCATGATTTTGACTTTTGAATCGTCGGTATTCAAGAATGCTTCAGTGGAATGGCTATCTTTATTTTTTTGGCTATCCAGCTTGATCCCAAGATAGTCCATGTTAGTCAGTGCCATAGCCCGAACCGTAGCTGAATTCTCACCAATCCCTCCGGTAAATACAATTACATCAATGCCATTCATAACTCCGATATAAGCCGCAATGTACTTTTTCAAACGATAGGAAAAAACTTTTAAGGCCAGGAGTGCTTGATAGTTGCCACAATCTGCTTCGGCTTCAATCTCGCGCACGTCATTTGTCAAGCCAGAAATAGCCTGAATGCCACACTGTTTATTCAGGAAAGTATTGATTTGGTCCAGATTGAAGTGTTCTTTGCAGGCAATAGTATAAATGACGCCGGGATCGAGATCGCCACAGCGGGTACCCATCAGCAGGCCTTCAAGTGGTGTGAATCCCATCGAAGTGTCGATAGAAGTACCCCCTTTTACCGCGGTAATGCTGCATCCGTTGCCCAGATGGCAGGTGATTATCTTCAGCGACTTGATATCTTCTCCCAGGATTTCCGCGGCGCGGTTAGCGACATAGTAATGAGAGGTTCCGTGGAATCCATAGCGGCGGATACCGTGATTTTTATAATAGTTATACGGAATGCCATAAATATAAGCGTAATCAGGCATATTGACATGAAACGATGTATCAAAAACCCCTACATTAGGGATTCCCGGTAACTTTGCCCGGGCGGCTTCAATCCCCTTGATATTGGGTGGATTATGGAGCGGAGCATATTCGATGCATTCATACAACTTATCTAAGACTTCATCGTCAATTAAGACTGATTGCTTGAATTTTTCACCGGCGTGAACCAGGCGGTGACCAACCGCTTCGATCTCGTTCAGGTTGGATATAACACCGAATTTTGGATGAATCAAGATTTTCAGAATTTGCTCGATTGCCGTATCGTGATTAACAATGTTATCCGAAATGTTTGTCCGCAGTCCATCGTATCGCTTATGAGTCAGATTTGTACCGCTGATCCCAATTCGTTCGACTAAGCCGACGCACATAGCCTGGCGGGTTTCCGTATCAATAAATTGATATTTTACTGATGAACTACCTGAGTTGAGGGTTAACACTTTCATTGATTTGCTCTGCTCCCTGCTTGGTCTTTGTTTTTATTTCAGAAATAGTTAACATAATAAGCGAATTGTATCAGCGCTCAATTTTACCGATTTTCGTAAGAATTATCAATCTTAAACCACAGGGTTCTTAATCTTTTTTTAAATTATTGCTGGGGTATAGCAATCAATATCGAGTAGTTGAGGCAATTATTTCCCCAATATTTAGGGCAATTCGCGGCACCTGACATTTAGAGCGATCTTAATCTTTTTCTTTAAATGTTATCCGTAAGATTCTTTAAATCACTGAAATTTTAGGTCTTAGAAATATGGAAGCAACTACTTTTTTGCTTGATTTTTAGTGGAGCTAAGAATATATTCAACTCAGCAAATTTTAAATGGGTATTTCTGGAAGGCACTATGAACTATAAAAAACTATCATTGCCGCTGGGATTAATAGCTTTTTTAATGGTTTTGATGGGGCGCGGTTGGGCACAGATTGGAGCTCCGGAAATATTTCCTTTTATGAAAGAGAATACGATTCTGCTAAAGACCGCGGGTGGATACAACTTCGATAACGATGAATATCTGGATATTGTTGGCATCGCAGCTTTAGTTGATGCAACTGGTGAGGAAGTTCCCCGCTCAACTTATGTTGTTCATCTGGAAGAGTCGGTTGCCAGTGACTTTAATGTGCAGTGGAAATTTCCCGTTCCGGAAGATTTGAAAGCTGATTTTTCTGATATACTCTTGACTGATCTGGACAATGACGGAATGCCGGAGATTGTCACCACTCTCAACATTTCTGATGTCGAAAGTTCTGGCCAACCAGATTGGTTATACATATTTGAGTATAATGATGGATTTCCGGACCAGCCGACCGCAACGTTAAACACGATGGGTAACTTTATGATGCGCCCGCGACCCTCATTTCTGGACTGGGGTGATGTTAATGGTGATAAAAATCTGGACCTTGTTATTTCCTCTGGAAGTCCTGGCCGAGGGGTCATGGTTGTCAGCTCTCAAGGCCAGGTTGCGCCCGGCTCACTGGAAGTAATTTATCAATTCAGTGATTTGAATACTTTTGAGGGTGCCTTATCGTTTCGCGCGCTTTGCGCTAATCTCGCTGAGAATCCTGGTGATGAATTGATCATCTTTGGCGGTAGCAATACCTTAGATGTAGATGTATATTCTCCCGAAACCCAGGCCTCTCTGGTGCATTATTCTTTTAGCGGGATTCCCCGAAGGGATTTTGATTTAAGTCGGGCTAAAGCTGGTGATCTCGATGGCGATGGTCGCAAAGAATTTGTTATTCCATTGAAATCTGGTGGGGGTATGGTACTTACTTGCAAAGATAATACCCTGGTAGCTAAGCGTCTGATCTCTAAGAATCTGAAGCTGGCTGCTTTATTGATTGCTGATCTCAATGCCAACGGATTGGACGAGCTTTTCCTTAATTGTCAAGGGACCACTACTGTTTCCGGCCTGGAGTATGATCTGACCGGAACCTTAACTGATTCTAATTCGTACCGTTCGATTCGTTATACTAATCCAGTATTAAAAGGTTATCAATTTATTGATATAGTTCCGATAACCTCAGCGGCGGGCAGGTATACTGGGGCAATTATTCTTCCATTTTTGCAAAAGAGCTATAATAAGCACGGTCTATGTCGTTGGAAGTTGGAGGATACCGCTCCTTTTATGGAAGAGGGTCCGATCGAGGAGGTATTAGCGGAGGTAGATCAGGTATTAGGGGCAAAAAAGGCTCCTTCTGAAGCACCGGAAGGATTACCTTTGGAAGCGGCGGATAAGCTAATCAAAAAGCTCAGCGGTGCGGTAGGAGAAGAGGTGCCGCTGTCACCTTTACCTTCCTCTGTAACCGGGATGGTCAGCACAAAATCAATAAGCGAAGTATTTCGCCCCAATGTTTTAGTCCATCCTGGCGAAAAGGTATCACGCAAAATCACCGTTCCGGGTCTTTCACTGGATGATCTGACGGATTTGAAATTTAACGTCAAGATACCTGATGGGGCAAAGTTCGACCTAGCCAACAAGGAATTTACCTGGGTGCCTGCCGACAGTCAGCTCGGGTTGCATACCTTGGGGGCAGAATTTAATTGGGGCAAGAATAAGAATGCCCATTCTTTCACCGTTTACGTCAACGATCCTCCGGTAATTACAACCAAGTTTCCGGAACGGGACGTCATTCAGATTGGAGAAACCTTTAAACTTAACATAGCTGTTAAAGATAGTAATGACAACGCCTTTCTGGGATATAAGCTAGTCAACTATCCTGCCGGGACAGTAATTGATGCTGCGGGTAACTTGACTTGGAAACCCGCTTTTGATCAACATGACTGGTACGATTTTGTGGTCGAAGTATCGGATGGTTATGACACCGATAAGATTGCATTTTCGCTGTTTGTGAATCACCCGGTCGAAATTGAGTCGGCGGCGCCGCCTTTAACCATGGTTGGCTCCTCCTATCATTATCAACCCGTCTTGAAGGATAAAAATAGCGGCTTTTATGTCTATTGGTATGATTTATCACCGCGGATCGAAGACTGGAAAAATTCCGGTATCTACGAAGTCAAGATTCTTGATGATGCTGCGCGGAAAAATCTTGATCAATACATTTCCCGATTCAAACGGGATTATATTCCAACCCCTGATCCAACTAAAAAGAGCAAGAAAATCCATCTGGTTGATGATGCCTTTTTATTTGAGGGCAAATTGATTTTAGTTTTTAATGTGCTGGATAATAAAGTTCCCTCAGGCGACGAGGTGGTTAAATACTTTTTCCAGAAATTGAGAATAAGCACCCCGGCTTATACCAAGCCAGAGAGACGCTTTTACTATGTTTTTAATCCTAAAGAAATGCCGCAAGGCATGTCCATGAATGACGAAGGTATCATAGATTGGATACCAGATAGAAATCAATTCGATTATCACTCTATTGCCTACACCGTAACCGATGGTTTTTTTACTGCTGAGGAGCATGCCCAGGTATATGTTAACTCTCCGCCAGTAATTGTGTCGGCTCCCGATTCCAATGCCTATGTCAACAGCCTGTGGCAGTATGAGATTAAAGTCACCGATCTCAATACTGACAGCAAATTATCCTACGAATTAATAAAAGCTCCGGATGGTATGGTAATCTCACCTCAAGGAGTGATTTCGTGGACACCTACCGAGTTGCAACTCAATAATAATCTGTTTTCCTTTAAGGTATCCGATGGGATGAAGGAGGCGATTCAAAGAGGTCGAGTTTTTGTGAACATCAAGCCGAAAATTTTATCGGTGCCCAAGCCGGTTGCTCTGACCAATTTAAAATGGGAGTATCGCCTGGAAGCAGAGGATCCAAATGGTGATCCAATATTATATAAAGCTGTTAAGTTGCCGAAAAATGCAAAGTTTGATCAAGAGACCGGAATGCTGACTTGGAATCCCAGAAAATCGCAAAAGGGGGTCAACGATGTGGTATTGGAGGTAGTAGACAGTCACGGCTGGAGTACTCTCCAAGAATTTCAAGTGCATGTTTTCCATAATCCGGGGACTCAGCGTCTGAATTTTCTAAGGAATACTATTTCGCTGCTGGCATTAATGGGCTTGATTTACTTACTGGTGACGATGAAATAATCCGGTATCAGGATTGCGTTTTTGGGGGCTGTAATTTCTGTAAAATTGCAGCCTCTATGTTTTTATTTACCTGACAGGTAATTTGCAGAATCAGCAGGTGGGGCAGCTCTTGCGCAGCGCCCGGCAAATTTACCGCATCCTTTTCGGTCGTGATCAGGTAATCGCAATGGCAGCGGGCGGCTTCGGCAGTTAAACGGTTTAATTCAAGCTCATTATATTTATGGTGATCGGGGAAAGATTTCCGAACCACTTCAGCAGGAGATAATACTTGCAGTGTCTTGAAAAATTGTTGAGGATTGCCTAAACCACAAAATACCAGCAGGCGGCGGTTCGTTATCTCGTCAATAGCTATTTTTTCATGGTTGCCATAGTGGATTATACTCTGAATGGAAACAGGTAGGGCAGCCCTAATTAAATCAGGTTGGTGTTGCTGAAAAAACAGGTCCATTGATTCAGGAATATAAGTTGTTCGAGAAATCAATAAAATATCAGCCCGACGTAAGCCTTGCCAGGATTCACGCATGCGTCCGAGTGGAGCCACTCTTTCATTTTGGGGTTCACTTGAGCCGTCCCAGAGCAGCAGATTCAGATCACGGTGAAGACGCCGATGCTGATAGGCATCGTCAGCGATCAGCAGGTTGCAGTGATAATCATTAATGGCTCTCCATCCGGCGGCAATCCGGTTGGCGTCGGCGATAATTACAGCATCTTTTATTTTCTGGGCAATAAGATACGGTTCATCGCCGGATGAGGATGGTGAAGCCAATAGATTTTTACCATCTTTGACGACGATTTGACCACGAGTAGTACGCTTGTAGCCGCGGGTAATAATCCCGACTTTATATCCCTGCTTTTGAAAAAGGGCAGCTAAGACAATGACCAGCGGGGTTTTACCGGTTCCACCGTGGGTAAGGTTACCAATGGCAACTACTGGCACGGGAAGCCGGATAGTTTTTAAAATACCACAGTCATAGAGCAAATTCCGGACGGTCGTAATGAAATGATAAGGCAGCGAAAGTTGCCAAAGAATGATCTTCAATACGCCGGATCGGTTTTTCATTGGATAGGATTATAGATAACTTAGAATGATCTTGGCTGCGCGTTCCGAGGCACCTGCCTCCCCGAGTTGATGGACGACCTCCGCTAAGGAGCGAACGATACGATCGTGATAGAACTGGTTGAGGATGATTGCTTCCACTTCGGTGGCAATGTTCGGCGCTGAAGCGTAAGTCTGGATAAATTCTGTGACAATCTGCTGTCCGGCTACGAGGTTGGCAATTGTAATAAAAGGGACTTTGACCAGACGTTTTCCAAGCCGGTAAGATATTCCGGACATTTTATAGATTACGGTAAAAGGTTTCTGAAAAATTGTAGCTTCAAGGGTTGCAGTTCCTGACGCCATAATCAATCCATCTGACTCCTGGATTAGTTGATGATTGTGGTTTTTGATCCAGAAAAACAGATCATCTTTATCATTGATGAAGTGTTCTATGTTAATTTCGGGAGCGACAGCAACGGCAGCTTTAATTGCTGGAAATTTTTTCTTGAGCAGACTAATGGTATCAATCATTACCGGCAAATGCCGCTCGACCTCCTGTTGACGGCTGCCGGGAAAGAGACCAATAAAGGGTTTTGCATCGGGAGGTCTTAATGATTGGACAACTTCATTTTGCTGTTGTTCTTTGGCAATTTGGTCTAAAAGCGGATGCCCTACAAAGTGGGCGGTAACACCGCGCTTTTGAAACCACTCTTCTTCGAAAGGCAGAATACATAAAACCTGTTGCGTGTATCGCTTAATTTTTTTTACTCGCGATTCCCGCCAAGCCCAGACCTGCGGGCTGATGTAATATATCACCGGTATATGGCGTGCCGTCAATGCCTTTGCCAAGCGGAGATTAAAGCCGGGGTAATCAATGACTACTGCGAGATTTGGTTTAGTGTTGTCAAGGTGATTCAAGGTGGTTTTCCACAATCGGCGCACTGCAGGTAAATGTTTTATCACTTCGGCAAATCCCATGAAGGATGTTTCCCGAATGTGACAGATCAATTCTACCCCGGCAGCCGCCATGTTGTCGCCGCCAACTGCCATAACATTTATTTCTGGCTCGAGCTTTTTCAGAGCGGCAACCAGATTGCCGCCATGAATATCCCCGGAAAGTTCCCCGGCCGAAATGAAAATGCGTTTCGCAGCCATTTATCTATTAATTAGGACCTCTTTTAATATTACAATCAGGAGGATAGTAGTCTGATTTATGAGGGTAGACTTTTCAGCCTTGAATACCCTTCTCCAAGGGACCCGTGAAATGGTATTATCCGACTGCCAGGCAGTAGAGCGTGGAATCAGGCGGGGCACATTTTGGACATATTCAGCGTATTTTTCTCTAAATAGATTGGATAGGGTTTTTTCCTCCAGGGAAATAATCAAGCCGTACTGAATTATGAAAAAGGTCAGGGAAATGACGACCAGCCAGGGCAGCCACGGACCTCCAGCAAAGAGAGCAAATCCAAGATAGATCATGATGTTTCCCAGATAAAGGGGATTGCGAACGTGAGAGTAAATCCCGGCGGTACTCAATTTTTTAGCGCCAACGTTGCGGGTTCGGGTTCGACCTCCGGCAATTCTGACACCGTTGATCCGAATCGCTTCACCTGCTACTGCCAGAATCAGACCGACAAGCGCGCCCCATCCGGACATTTTTGATTGGTAAATCAGCAGTAATAAAAAGGGAATCGGAGTCAGACCGCGGTACTTAAAAGCCACCTCGCGAATATCCATCAAAGTACTCTTTTCAAATTGCGGTTAATTTGGTTTTCAATTTGAATGGCTATTTCGAGAGCTTTTTTGCCGTCTTCGCCGGTTACCGGCGGCTTGGTGCCATTTTCAATTGCCCTGATAAAGGCTTTAAGTTCTGCCTGCAAAGCGTTTGATTTGGGGGTTTCAATCATTTGATAAGTAATTACTCTTTTACGATTGATGTCAGTGTTAACTTCAGCGACGGCAACGGTTCCAGGCGGCAGCTTCTGGGAGTTTTCAGTCAGGGAGTAGATTTCAGTTTGATTTTTGAGAAAATCGACCGAGACGTAAGCGTCACGCTGAAAGATCCGCATTTTCCGCATCTGTTTGTTCGAAACCCGGCTGGCGGTGATATTGGCAACACAGCCGTTATTGAATTTCAGACGGGCGTTGGCAATATCAATATTTTTAGTCAAAACCGGAGCACCGGCGGCATCAATTTGTTCAATCTCTGATTTTACTAAAGATAGAATAATGTCAATATCGTGAATCATCAGGTCAAGAATAACGGCCACATCGGTTCCGCGGGGATTGAAAGGCGAAATCCGATGGGATTCAATAAAGAGCGGGTCTACCGCAACATTCTTCAAGCTTGCCAGGGCCGGATTAAAGCGTTCGATATGGCCCACTTGCAATACCCGGTTTTTTTGGTGAGCAAGGGCGATAATTTCGTTAGCTTCGGCGATTGTTTGCATAAAGGGTTTTTCACAAAAGACATGCTTGTTTTTCAGCAAGGCGGATTTAGCTACTGGGTAATGCGAAATTGTTGGTACTACAATTGAAACGGCATCGCAATTTTCGAGCAGGTCATCGAGACTGTAAAAGATAGGAATCTGAAATTCTTTGGCAATTTGAGTTCGACGTTCGCTGTCGGCATCAAAAAAGCCGATTAGTTCTGTATTGGTCAGAGATTGGAGATTCTTAATGTGCCACTGACCTAAATAGCCGGCACCGATCACACCCATTTTAACCATCGCGTCCTCATGATTGTTATGAAATATAATTCCCGGATGGCAATATTAAAAATACTAGTTGCCTGGTGCCTGATTTTGGTTCTTTGAAAGGGATATTATTGCAGATGGGGAAGAACCCCTATTTCTTTGACATTCCTTCGGAAATTTCGTATTTTTCGGCGTTAAAAAAGGATAATAACAATTCGATATTTAAAGAAATCCTATAGAGTCATTGCCAACCGTCGCAAAGACGAGAAAAGATTGTTGATAGCCTTTGTAGGGGTGCTGTTGATGTTCTCAGCTGTGCTGGTTTATTTCTTTCCCCGATCTGCTCCATCTAAAAATTTGATACTTTATGAAGGTCGTACGTTTTTCAGTATCACTCTTCGTCAGGCACTGGTGGAAAAGGGATTCAGGGAAATTAAGGGCGGCGCTAATGATTCTCAGAAACCTGTTTTGAGTTTTGAAATTCCACCGCAGCTAAGCGAGGAACAGGCGCTGACAATCCTGCGTCAGATAATCCGCCGCAAAGCCTGTACCCTACATTCGATTAATCGCCTTTCGCAAACTGCAGGCTTTACGGCTATTATTGATTATTGTGGTCAGGCGATCGGTTCAATCACGCTGCTAAAAGGCAGCGAGTTGTCCGATTATCGGCTCTGGCGGAAAGCAGCCAGGCCTCAACCGCAGCTGGCAATTATCATTGATGATTTTGGTTTTAGCAATAACGAGGTTATTAGGGGATTCATTCACTTGGATGCCAAACTATCTATGTCAGTAATACCCGGTCATAACTACTCCAGCTGGTCCTCTGTGGAAGGTAAAAAAAATGGTAAGGAGATATTAATTCACATGCCGATGGAACCGGAACGAAGCGAGGGCAATATCGGACAGGAACCGTATCTAATCCGAAAAAATATGCAATCTTCTGAAATAGAACAGAAAATTGCAGCCGCCTTCCAGGAATTACCTGAAGCCAGCGGGATGAATAATCATATGGGATCACTGGTGACCGCTGATTCCGACATAATGAAGATGGTTATTAATAGCCTGAAAAGAAAGGGATTATATTTTGTTGATAGTTTGACCTCGCCGCGCAGCGTAGCTTACGAAGTGGCTAAGAATCAGGGCGTGCGAGCCGGAATTCGTTCGGTATTTCTTGATAATGTTCGGGATAAAAGCGAAATTGAGGCGCAATTTGAAAAAGCTCTCGAGGTTGCCCGGCGGCGTGGAAAAGCAATAGCAATCGGACATGTTAATCCGGAAACGCTGGAAGTACTGAAGCAATTGATCAAATCCGGCAAGATTGCTGGAGTTGATTTATGTTTTGCCTCTGAAATTGTATCGTGAAAGGACTGAATATCAATGCCTTATCTGGAAGTAAATCTCGATCCCTTTATTGAACTGGGGAAAATCAGCGGATTGGCGCTTGCCAATCCGGTTAATCTCTTGAGCTACATTGAAGCTGCCGGCGCTTCCGGAATCTGTTTGACCTATAAACCGGAGATGGATCAGTTAAATAATATGACCTTATTGCGGGCGTTGAGTAACTGTCGGATTAATATGAGAGTGCCGACAGATATGCAAATTCTGCAAAAGGTTATCCTCTTGCATCCGGATTTAGTGACAATAGTTGATCTTGATAATGATGATACGACCGTCCGAATCCCTTCCAAACAGATTAAAGAACTGGTTAATTCGGTGTTGAGTGTGGGGGGATTGGGAGTCGCTCTCCGCTTAAAACCGGAAGTGAAGCAGCTGAAAGAAGCTTATCAGTTAGGGATTGACGAAGTCGAGGTGGCAACCAATGAACTAGCCCCGCACAGCCAGCAAATTCCCTTTCTGGAATGCCTGGAGAAGATTACCCACGCTATTCATATCGGTAGTCGGAATAACCTGCGGATTTCGGCCGGCGGGAATCTCAATCGTCATCTAATTCGGGAATTGGTTGACGTGATTGATCTGGAATTTATTTCTGTAGGTCGGGCTTTGTTGTCACAGGCTCTGATTTTTGGATTTGAAAGCGCATTGCGGGAGATAACGGAGATTATTTATTAGATTGAGGAGATTATTGCAATGATTTTGGTTTCGAAATTGTGTCGGGGGGATATTATCGAGTACTTCCACATTGGTTATGCGGTTGCCATTGACGAAAAGGGTGAACTTCTGTTTTCCGCTGGCGAACCGGAGTATCCGGTTTTCATCCGTTCAGCGGCTAATCCGTTTATTGCAGCTGCTCTATTGGAGTCCGGAGCGATTGAAAAGTATAAATTGAATGATGAAGAGATTGCAATTATCTGTGCCAGTCATAACGGAGAGGCATTTCAGACTGAAGTTATTAGTTCAATTTTAAAGAAAATTGATCTGACCATTGAGGATTTGTTGTGTGGTATTCACCCACCTTTTGATCGTCCCAGTTACGAGCAGTTGATTCTCCAGGGTCGGCGGGCGACAGCTATCCACAATAATTGTTCCGGGAAACATGCCGGAATGCTGGCTATCTCACGGGCGCTCGGCGTTACCCCGGATAACTATATAGATATCGAGCATCCGGTGCAGCAGCGAATCTATGAGAAAATCAAATTTTATTCCGAAAAGGACAAGATTCCAATTGAGGTTGATAACTGCAATGCCCCAACCTTTTTTCTGCCGCTTTACAACCTGGCGTTAATGTACCGCAAATTGGTAATGGGAGCAGACGACTACCTCCAAAGAATCTTTCATATCATGAACCTCCATCCGAAACACGTTGGCGGTAAGAGTCGCTTTGATACCGATTTTATGATTGCTTTAGGCGGCAAAGGAGTGTCCAAAATTGGCTCGGAGGGGGTTCGTGGAATAGGTATTCGGACAGATTCCGGAAAATACATCGGCATCGCCATCAAGGTTCTGAGTGGTAGCTGGAAAGCAACCGATTCGGTATCAATTGCGGTGCTTAAGCATCTGCGACTTGTGGATGATGAGATCCTGGCAAAGCTGGACAAATATTACCACACTCCATTAAAAAGTTATTCCGATAAAGATATTGGCAGGTTTGAGACTGAGGTAGTGGTCGAAGAAACCGGCTAAATTATCCGCGGTTTATTAGTGGCTTAATCTGATTGAATCTTTTCGATGATAAAAACGATCTTTTTCGATTTGGGCAATGTACTGATCAATATCAAACGGGATCGAGTAATCCGCGAATTTGCCCAATTATTGAAACTCTCGTTACAGACTGTTCAAGAAATTGCCTCTTCACCGCTTGAGAAAGAATTCGAACTGGGTCTTCTTGATAGCAATCAGTACTTGCAGCAGCTGCATCAGAGATATGGAATCCTGGATGAAATCAACCTCGACAATTTAATTGAACTATGGCAGAAACCTTTTGAAGAAAATTTGGAAATTTCCCAGTTACTTCCAATTTTAAAGAAACAGGCCGGGCTTGCAATTATCTCGAATACCAATGAGCTGCATATCCAGGCGGTACGTCGGAAATTCCCCATGCTGGATATTTTTGATACTCTAGTGTTTTCGTTTAAGGTGGGTGTGCTGAAGCCAGATGAACGGATTTTCCGGAAAGCACTTCAACTTGTTCATGCTCAACCCGCAGAGTGTATTTTTATTGATGATTTACCAGAAAATGTAGCAGCTGCCGAACAAGTTGGTATCAGAGCTCATCACTTTCGTACATCGAGTCTGTTGCAGGATTTTCTGCTGGAATCGGGATTTTCTCTGGACGGTTCACAGCTATAACCGCGAGGGCATTTTATTGTTGCTAATATTTGTGACAATACTATTCTTACGATATTTATATATATAGTAACTTGCATAATTGTCGTTCTAAATTGACCAAATCATTTTACAGCGAGGAAGGCTGAGAACCTTATCATGGTTAGTCATAGTTGGACCGCAATTCTTCCTCCATTAACGGCAATTTTTTTAGCGATTGTTACTCGACAGGTATACATAGCCCTGTTTTTAGGAATTTGGCTGGGTTGGACAGCTATGGTTGGCTGGAATCCACTTTTGGGTTTACGGGAAGCCATCGAAGCATTGGTTAATACATTCCAAAATTCAGGGAATACCAAAGTCATCCTTTTCAGCATGTTGGTCGGCTCACTGATAGTTCTGATGCAACATTCCGGTGGAGTATCAGGATTTCTGTCCTGGATAAGCAAAAAGGGGATGGTGAAAAAGCGTCGTGATGTAGAATTACTCTTATGGCTTACCGGCATCGTGATTTTTATTGAAAGTAATATCAGTAATCTGGTGATTGGTGCCTTAGGGCGGCCCCTGTTTGATCGTTTTAAAATTCCCCGGGAAAAGCTGGCTTATTTAGCGCATTCTACTTCAGCCCCGGTGTGTATCCTGATTCCCTTCAATGGTTGGGGTGCAGTGCTGACTGGTTTATTACTGACGCAGCGGATTGAATATCCTTTTAATACGGTTTTGAGAGCGGTGCCTTTTAATTTTTATGCACTTTTTACAATTCTATTGATGTTAGTAATTATTTTCAGCGGTCGCGATTTTGGACCGATGGCTAAGGCTGAACGGCGCTCCCGGGAAACGGGCAAGCTGGTTCGTGATGGTGCTCAGTTGCTGGCAGCTGAAGAGGTCATTGTCATGCCAGTTAAAGCAGGTGTAAGACCGCATCCAATCAATATGCTGGTTCCGCTAATGGTGATGGTCCTAACGGTACCAATTGGTTTATATCTTACCGGCAATGGGAAAATAACTTTAGGTTCTGGTTCAACAGCGGTATTCTGGGCGGTCTTGATGGGAATTTTTACCGCGGCAGTTTTATATAAAATTCAGCGCATTTTTTCCCTGAAGGAGATACTTGATCTTGTTTTAAAGGGAATTGGTGGACTGATTCCGATGGGATTGCTGATGGTTTTAGCTTTTGCGCTGGGATCCGTTTGTGATGAAATTGGAACCGGTCCCTATGTAGCGCAACTCGCTTCAGCAGCGTTGCATCCGGCTTTGATTATTCCGTTGGTTTTCCTGATTGCCTGTTTTATTTCGTTTGCGACTGGGACCTCGTGGGGAACTTATGCGATTATGATCCCGATTGCAATTCCGCTGGTGCTTGCTCTGAATCTGAATTTGCCGCTGATGGTTAGTGCGGTAATGGGTGGCGGTGTCTTTGGTGATCACTGTTCTCCGGTATCAGATACGACCCTGATTGCCTCGATGGCTTCGGCATGTGATCTGATTGATCATGTGAATACCCAGCTACCCTATGCCTTAACCTCGGCCGGGATTGCTCTGGGATTATATCTAATGATCGGATTTCTGGGTTGATGTGATGAGTAACATTCGGGCAATAGTCTTTGATTTTGACGGTGTCGTTGTGGATTCCGAGCCGCTGTATGAGAAGGCTGAAAAAAAACTCTTTGCAAAATATCATATTTGTCCCGGGGAAGAAATTTGGAAGAGAATCAAGGGGCTTTCCGAAAAAATCTTCTTGATCCTCCTCCGCGATGAATACGGGATTGATGTCTCAATAGAAGAGCTGCAGGTTTATAGTCGACAATACCTACGTGAAGTCTTTGCCCGGGATTTGAAATATGTGCCCGGTTTTGTGGAATTTTTCGAAAGGATTAAGCCGCATTACAAAAATGGTTTAGTAACCTCGACCTCCCGGGATCTTTTGGACTGGATTTTTCGTCATACGGCAATCTGTAATGATTTTCAGGAAATTGTAACTGTTGATGATACCGCCAATGGGAAACCGCATCCGGAACCATACCTGCTAATAGCCCGTCGACTTGGAGTTCAGCCGGGTGAGATGCTCGTGATCGAGGATTCGATCAATGGTATCGAGTCTGCCCGGGCAGCCGGGGCATTCACAATTGGCTTTACTACGACCCTGACAAAGGAGGATCTCTCTCTGGCGAATCTGCATGCCAAAAATTATGCTGAACTGATTAAGATATTAGCCAGCCATTCCAATATAGATTCAATTCGGAAATAAATCTTGCTTTTATTATTGATATGCCGGATATTACCGTCCGCCTGGATATTTTAAGATGTTAATTTTCATAATGATATTTTTACCGAACGCTATAAACGATTTTTTACTCTTTTGTAAAGAACCGCCCGGTTTACTTTATTTATCTTATCAATTTCTTTTATTGAGCAAATGCCATTTTTTTGATGGTCATTAAACTCATCAATTTTAGAAGAGAGTAATAATGAGCAAGCCTGAGAATTGGATAAAACATTTGAAGCATGATCCCTTGCCGGTCCTGCTGAAGAAAGCGCCGTTACCTGTTCGCTATGCGACAGTACTGCGTTTTTCCCCCGATGATGAAGAGCTCTTGTTTAAGCTGAAAAGTGATCTAGAAAAATACCAGCCGCGAGTACATTTGTTGGAAACGCAGCAACCAGACGGACTATGGGAAGTTACCAAAAAGTACAGAATTGAGGAACGCAACCGGGCAATGTCGTTTCTACTGCAGTTGCAGAATATGACTAAACTCCTCGATTTCGGCTGTACCCGCGATATGCCGGCGATTCAACAGGGTATTATTGGCTTACTGAAAACCCAAAAACCAGATGGTAAATTCCCCCTGCTTTTACATCATCATGGTTATTCACTCTGGCTTTTAGCGAAATATGATCTGGTTGGGAACCCGTTTGTAGAGAAGGGTTATAGATGGCTGGCAAAACGACAGCGCGATGATGGGGGCTGGATCTCGTCCTCAATAATTCCCGCCGGGACATCGCTGCAAACAGTTAGAAGCGGTATCTGGACTACCCTGATGATATTGCATGCCTTCAGCGTGCATTCTCGTTTGAAGAATTCTGAAGTCAGTCATGCCGCGGCTAAATTCATGCTTGACAATTATCTTGTGCAAAACCATACAACACTCTTTACTGAGTCCGATGCCTGGAACTATCTCTATAACGATTATTCCGAAGATGGTATGTTTCGGGGCGGCACCCTCCGTTTTATCGAAGCGCTTGCTCCCTCAGCTGATTTTCATGATCATCCCAATCTCAAAAAGGCTATCAAGTGGCTCCTGGATCAGCAGCTGCCTTCTGGCCTATTTCCTGCAGTTGTCGGCAAATCCAAAGAGGGTGACTATGGTGTTACTCTCCGATTTTATGCTGCTTTAAAGGAAATCGAGAGACTCAGAATATAAGGGAACAATCAGCCAATTATTCATATAAAATCATTTGTTAATATTGAGTTTTTAGGAGTAATTCATGGGCGATGAAATAAAAGAAAAAGACAGTCCCGAGCCGATTCTTGGGGTACCTGAAATTCTCCCGATTATGGCCTTGCGGAATACCGTATTGTTTCCGGCGCAGGTAATCCCTATCTATGTTGGTCGTGAACGCTCGTTGAGACTGATCGAGGATTTGCCCGAAACCAAAAGGCGGATATTGGTAGCAGCCCAAAGAGATGGTTCGGTCGAGTTGCCGGATAAGGAGGATTTGTACGATTGGGGCACAATCGCCCAAGTACTTAAAATTTTCAAGATGCCCGATGGCAGCAAGAGCGCCATTGTCCAGGGAATCGAAAGGGCCCGGATTCAATCCTATATTCAGGAGGATCCCTATTTTAAAGGAGCGGTACAAAAGGTTCAGGAAGTTTATGAACCGAGTATTGAGGTTGATGCCCTGGTCGTCAACCTACGACGATTATTCAATAAGCTAATCAAAGTCGCCCCTTATCTGACTGAAGAACACACAACTATTCTTACCAATATTCAGCATCCCGGTCGCTTGGTTGACCGGATTATGCATCTATTAAATGTTCCGGTAGCCGAGAAACAGGAGATTCTGGAGCAATTAAATGTCAAGGTGCGGCTGGAACGGGCGACGGTTATTATCACGAAGGAAATTCAGCGGATTGAATTAGGTGAAATGATCCAAACTGAGGTACAGGATGAGATTTCCAAAACCCAGCGGGAATATTTTTTACGCGAGCAGCTCAAGGCAATTCGCAAGGAGTTGGGAGAAGATGAGGGGACCGTGGAGATCAAAGAGCTCGAAGAGCGGATTGCCAAGTGCAACATGACGGAAGAGGCGCGCAAGGTAGCCGAGAAGGAGCTCGACCGGCTCCAGAAAATTCCACCCGCCTCCCCGGAATATACGGTTTCACGAACCTATCTGGAGTGGCTGGTTGAACTGCCCTGGGGAATTTATACTGAAGATAATGTTGATGTCAAAGAAGCCAAACGGATCCTGGATGAAGATCATTATGGTCTGGATAAGGTCAAGGACCGGGTAGTGGAATATTTGGCAGTACGTAAATTGAAGGAGCAAATGAATAAGGAAAGTACGGTCAAGGGTCAAATATTATGTTTTGTCGGTCCCCCGGGAGTCGGGAAAACCTCGATGGGGAAATCAATAGCCCGGGCGATGGGCCGAAAATTTATCCGGATTTCACTTGGTGGGGTGCATGATGAAGCTGAAATCAGAGGTCATCGCCGCACTTATATCGGAGCACTCCCCGGAAGAATCTTGCAGAGTATCCGCCGGTCAGGTTCCAGCAACCCGATTTTTATGCTGGATGAAATTGATAAAGTTGGAGCTGATTTCCGCGGTGATCCTTCATCGGCTTTGCTTGAAGTTCTCGATCCCGAGCAAAATTTTTCGTTTAGTGATCATTATCTGGAAGTAAACTATGACCTGTCCAAGGTGATGTTTATTGCTACGGCGAATATCAACGACACGATTCTACCGGCTCTCCGGGATCGGATGGAGATGCTGGAATTTACCGGTTATATCGAAGAGGAAAAGCTGAATATCGCCAAAACGTTTCTGATTAATAAGCAGATTAAAGAGCACGGATTAACCCAGGTGAAGGTGGAATTTCTGGATGAAGCCATTCGGAAAATAATTGCCAGCTATACCCGCGAAGCGGGAGTCCGGAACCTGGAACGAGAAATTGCCAACATTTGCCGTAAGATAGCCCGTGATATAGCTGCTCGGAAAACCAAGAAAAACTACGTTGTTGATGCCAAGATGGTTGAAAATCTGCTTGGTCCCCAACGCTTCTTTGTTGATATTGCCGAACGCGCATCTCGCCCGGGAGTTGCCATTGGTTTAGCCTGGACTGCAGTTGGCGGAGATATCTTGTTTGTCGAGGCTACCAGTATGAAGGGAACCGGCAAACTCCACCTGACTGGCCAGTTAGGTGAAGTCATGAAAGAGTCGGCTGAAGCAGCCATGAGCTATATCCGTTCCAATGCTGAAAATCTGGATATTGATGAGAAAATATTTGCCGATACCGATGTCCATATCCATGTACCTGCCGGTGCTATTCCGAAAGATGGTCCCTCAGCCGGGGTGACGATTTTGGTAGCAGTATATTCGTTGCTGAAAAAGAAAAAGGTTAAGGATAATCTGGCAATGACCGGCGAAATCACTCTGCGTGGCGCTGTTCTGCCAGTCGGGGGAGTTAAAGAGAAAGTCCTGGCGGCTCACCGTTCAAATCTGCGGCGGGTTATTTTACCCGAGCATAATCGCAAGGACTTAGTGGAAATCCCCAAACAGATCCAGAAAGAGATGAAATTCGAATTCGTCAAAGAGATGTCTCAGGTTTTGGAATCGGCAGTCCGGAAATAAAGCCATTGTTTTTGGATTGGGAAGTGCTATATTTCCAGGTTTTTTGAATAGTTTGGTGAAATGCTCAATCGATAAAGGGCGCTTAGCTCAGTTGGTTTAGAGCGCCGCCCTTACAAGGCGGAGGCCATAGGTTCGAATCCTATAGCGCCCACATAAATATTTTTATTGTTATTCTATTGATTTTCAGCGATTGCGTTCTCTATCTGCTGACGGGGATTAATAGTACACTCTGTTTAGTATTAACCACCAAAGTAGATATTCAGACGGTAGACGATATTCGAGAAATCAATGTTCGGGACGGCATCGATCTCTTTGCCATCCATTTCCCAGCCGTCCTGATTCTGATGCATATAGAGATAACTGACATTAACACCCAGGGCAGCCCAACGGAAGAAATTATAGCGAAAGCCAACGTACGGCAGCAACACAAAATAGCCACATTCGATTTCATTTTGATAATCGCCGTAAGGAATTTTGGCTGTAGCCAGTGAATCGCTGTTAAAACCATTCCAGACCTGATCCCAATTAAGCGGTCCACCCCACTGTTTGAAATTCAGCTGGGCATTTCCGCCCCCGATCATAGTGCCAAAATAGAGTTCAGTTTTATTTAGCGGATGGAATACCTTGTCAATAGTAAAGCCGCCATAATTAAGTGACAGGGTGACTTTTTTGCTGAGATTCAAATTCTGGTTGTAGGGTTTTCCGGAAGAAACGAGTCGTCCGTGAGCACCCATACCGCCGATGCGAACTCCATGACCGATGAAACCCCAGCCGCCGCCGCCTGTCATGAAAATTTGTTCGTCGAAGGGACTGAGACCAATCGATGTCAGTTTTGTATTGAGGTCAGCGATATTCATATCCATTAAATAGAAATCCCAGCCGCCGGCACCACCCCGGAAATAACCGCGTTTTTTACTTCTTTTATACTCATCTCGACGGTTTTCACGCCATTCATCCCACTCTTTGTCCCAGTCACCCCAGTCATCTTCACTCTCGATCCGCGTGCTTTGAGAGGATTCTGCTTCGGTTGTTTCTGAGTCGGCTTGTACGGTTTCATCGGATTTAGTCAATGAATCACTGATTGCTGTAAGATCTTTTTCTGCCTGGTCGAACTTGTCTTGGGCATTGAGCATCAGTAGACTAATAGTCAGGATCATACTGAGGACGATAATTTGTTTCATTTTGTGTCCCTTTCTCTTATTTAATTTCTGGTAAATTTGTCTTAGTGCTGAATTGTACGTCCATTGTAATCATTTTGATTGGCTTGATCGAGGATGAGGCAAATAGCAGGGCAATAAATATGGGCAAAAGAGGTAGAAAAATATCAATCCAGCCCGATCTAGTTTTTAAAGATTGAAAGGTAGGATGGTTTTCTCCGGAAATCATGAATATTTTTGCTGTATTCAATTTTATTGAAATATTACTCATATGTTCTACTTTTGCCAATTAAACAGGTAATTAGAGCAAGAAGTCAAGTAAAAGTTGTCAAATTAGTATTTTTATTTTTGAAATTGCGGTAAGCAATCGCTTTCTATTAGCTTCCAGGTAACTCCTTGCGGCAGCGTGGTTATTAGGTATATCACCACTTAAAATGGCTTCTTCTATAGCACTTTTGATGTAGCCAACAGCAGGTCCTGGAGTGAGCTGGCAGATTTGCATAATCTCATCTCCACGCACCGGTGACTGGAATGCGCGCAATCGATCTTTCTCTTCGATCTCGGCGATTTTAGCGACTACCCGATCAAAATTGGCGGTATATTCGGCGACCTTGCGTGGATTTTTTGAGGTAATGTCAGCCCGGCAAAGGGTAATCAAATCGTCCAGATCTTCTCCGGCGTTCACACATAACCGGCGGACCGCGCTGTCGGTGACACCCTCATCAGCAATGGCGATGGGACGCAGGTGCAGACGGATCATCCGGGCTGTATAATCATTTACTTTATTGGGTAATTTTAGCCGTTGACAGAGGGTGATCGCCATTTGTGCTCCGAGCTCTTCGTGACCATAAAAGGTCCAGCCCTTGCCCTCGATGTATTTTTTGGTTTGCGGCTTAGCAATATCATGGAGCAGAGCCGTTAAACGTAGCTCAAATTTTTGACTAACACTGGCGATATTGTCAAGTACCTGTAAAGAGTGTCGCAAAACGTCCTTATGGTGATAGCCGTTTTTTTGGTCTACGCCATCCAGAGCGGCGATTTCGGGCAGAATTATTTCCAGCAGACCACACTCTTTGAGCAGGTAGAATGCCCGGGATGGGTTTTGGGGAACTTTGAGGATTTTGATCAATTCATCGGTAATCCGTTCCTGGGAGACAATCTCCATCCGGTTTTTGACTTTTGATATGGCGCGGAAGGTTTTGGCTTCGATCCGAAATCCCAATTGGCTGGCTAATCTGATCGCTCGGAGCATCCGCAGTGGATCCTCGGAAAATGTGGTAATCGGGTCGAGCGGCGTACGGATAATGCCGGCATCTAAATCTTTTAAGCCGTCGAAATAGTCGGTGATTTCGTAAAGCGAGTCGGCATTCAATGACATTGCCAGCGCATTAATGGTGAAATCCCGCCGGGCAAGGTCGTCGCGCAGGTCGCCCTCAATGACGTCAGGCTTGCGAGAGGTTTCATCATATTTTTCCGTGCGAGCGGTTGCAACCTCTATCAGGGTATCGTGATATGGGACTAGTGCCGTGCCGAAACGGGGATATTCAATAATCTTTTTCAGACGCAAGGAATGGGCTATTATCCTGGCGAAGGCAATTCCGTCGCCCAGTACGGTAACATCAATGTCTTTACCGGGGTGACCGAGAATGCGATCGCGAATTGCACCACCAACTAAATAAACGCGAACTTTCTTTTGATCGGCGAGTTTGGCAATTCGTAGCAATATTTTAGTGATCGGATCTTCCGGTGGAAATAGAAGCTCTAAAAATGCCATCTTATCTCTCTTTTAACCGAGCGGAATTTAGGCATGCAGGCAATTAATTGCAAAGAGTGGGATAATGTCAGAAAAAATCTATTTATGAACAATTGTTATTAGTTCGCCATCATCTCTTCTGCATGGTAGGAACTGCGCACCAGCGGACCGGCAATAACGGATCGTAATCCCATTCTTAAACCTTCTTTGGTGATCAACTCAAATTCTTCTGGTGTGACATACCGCTGAACCGGTAGATGCGCTTTGGTAGGCTGTAAGTATTGACCGGCAGTGAAAATGTCACAGGCAACGGTGCGGACGTCTTTCATTAGTTCAGTTACCTGTTCCATTGTCTCCCCCAGTCCGACCATGATACCGGTTTTCGTTACGAAACCCTGTTCTTTGGCATAATTCAATACTTGCAATGATAGCTGATAATCTGCCTGCGGACGGACTTTGGGATAAAGTGATTTGACGGTTTCGAGATTGTGTCCGAGGACATCCGGTTTGGCCGAAAGAACAATATCTAATGCTGTGAAATTTCCCTGAAAATCAGGAATTAACACCTCAACTTTGCAATCCGGATTTTGATCGCGGATAGCTTGAATTGTTTTTGCCCAGTACCTAGCTCCACCGTCAGGCAGATCGTCGCGGGTTACAGAGGTTATGACAGCGTATTTCAAGCCCATTAGTTTGACGGCACGGCTGACTTTTTCAGGCTCGTCGGGATCGGGCGGCAGAGGCTGGCCGTGTCTGACCGCACAAAAGCGGCAATTGCGGGTACACAGTGCACCAAGGATCATTAAGGTGGCCGCTCGTCGCCGCCAGCATTCACCGATATTAGGACAACATGCCTCCTCACATACGGTGTGGAGATTGTGCCGGCGCACAATTGCCCGGATTTCTTTGAAGTCCTCATTCACGGCGTAGTTGACTTTTAGCCAGTCAGGTTTCTGAACCGCGAATGGACGCGAATTGACACTAATTTTTTTTGGATAATCTTCTTTAGTATTCATTGTTGATAATAGTTCTGTAGAATATAATGCATTATTAATTCGTGTTCGTTAGCGTTGATTCACGGTCGAATCCAAACAATTCAATGAATTTCTCGATTATTCCACTCTTTACCTGTTCTATCCGGATGTTGGATTTATAATCTATTATTCGGGTAATTCCCTTGCTGGTGATTCCACAAGGAATTATGCCATCGTATAGTGATAGATCGTTGGCGACATTTAAGGCAAAGCCGTGCATAGTGACCCACTTAGACACGCGCATGCCGATAGCGGCAATTTTCTGATTATTAACCCAGACGCCGGTTAATTTTTCCAGCCGTCCAGCAGAAATCCCGCAAACGGCTAAGAATTGGATCAGCACTTCCTCGATGGTATGGACGAACCAGCCAATACTTTTTTGATGATCGTTCAGATTGAAAATTGGGTAACCGACTAGTTGTCCCGGTCCGTGATAGGTTATGTCGCCGCCTCGGTCAACGTGATAGATTTCGATGCCCCATTTTTTCAAGAAATCCTGACTGGCGATCAGGTGTTGAGCGTTGGCGTTTTTACCAAGTGTGTAAACGTGAGGGTGTTCGACCAGAATCAGGGTATCAGGAATTTCGTTTTGAACACGTTTGACATGCAGATCTTTTTGAATTTCCCAGGCTTTGCCATAGGCACAGGTTCCCAGATCCATTACCTGCAAGGTTTTCATTTATGACAAGGGTGATTATTATTTTGCAATTGCTTCTTTCAGCAGCTGAATCTCACGGGCGTAGTGCTCGTCATCACCGGGAGTTTCGAGGATCATCGGTAATTCGGCGAAGCGTTCGTCATTGATTAAGCGGAAAAAAGGCTCCGTCCCGATGAACCCTTTGCCGATTTGATGATGCCGATCAATCCGAGAGCCAAGTGGCTTGGTCGAGTCGTTCAGATGAAAGACCCGCAGGCGCTCTAAGCCGATGATGTCGTCGAACTTTTGGAAGGTATCCCGGTAGCCCGATTCCGCGACAATATCATAGCCGGCGGCATAGGCATGACAAGTGTCAAAGCAGACGCCCAAACGTTCGGGATGGGACGCTTGGTCAATAATAGTTTGCAGTTGTTCAAATGAAAAGCCGACATTGGTGCCCTGACCGGCAGTTATTTCCAGCAATAATGTAACGGTGGAATCGGGCACCTTTGCTAAACAGTAATCCAAACTTTCGGCGATTTTCTGCAGGGCGTAATCGTCACCCTTGCCCATGTGTGAACCAGGATGAAAGACAAGATAAGGTATTTTTAGCAGAGTGCAGCGTTGGATTTCTTCAACGAAAGCCTTGCGAGACATTGCCAGTTTAACCGATTCCGGGCTGCTGAGATTGATCAGGTAGGAATCATGCGAAACTACACTGCGAATCTCATTCTTGATTAATCCATCCAGGAATAAATCGCGGCTCTCCGGGGAAATAGGAGCGCCTTTCCATTGCATCTGGTTGGCGGTAAAAATCTGCATACTGTCGCATCCTAAACCTCTTCCTCTTTGCGGTGCGAGTTCGATGCCTCCGTCAATGGAAATATGACAACCGATTAATGGCATAAATGGCTCAATTCTATTTTGGTATTTTGATTAAGTCCAAAAACTCCATGCGGGTTCGCTCCTGCTCCCGGAAAATTCCGTACATTGCACTAGTAGTGACAACCGAATTTTGTTTTTCTACTCCGCGCATGTGCATACAAAGGTGGACGGCTTCCACCACCACGGCGACACCCCGAGGCTGTAAAGCCTGCTGGATGGTTTTTGCAATCTGGTCGGTCAGACGCTCCTGGATCTGCAACCGCCGGGCAAAGGCATCAACGATGCGGGGAATTTTACTCAATCCGATCATTTTGCCATTGGGGATGTAAGCGACATGAGCCTTCCCGAAGAAGGGCAGTAAATGATGCTCGCATAAGCTGTAAAATTCGATGTCCTTGACCAGGATCATCTGGTCATAGGGTTCTTGACAGACCGATTCCTGGAGCAGGGCATTGACATCGGTTTGATAGCCCTGAGTAATGAATTTCCAGAGTTCGGCGACCCGTTTAGGGGTTTTTAAAAGTGTATCACGGTCGGGATCTTCACCGATGTTGATTAAAAGTTGACGGATTAATTCTTCGGTTTTCATCCAATTATCCTTTTTCAATCTCTGCCGAAGGACAGATGTTGTTTAAGCAACATTTTTTACATTGCGGTTTGCGGGCGGTGCAGATGGCTCGTCCGTGATCAATCAGTAAATGTCCCAACAAAATCCATTGCTCGGGCGGAAATAACTGCATTAGATCCTGCTCAATTTTATCGGGATCGGTATTTTTTGAGAGTCCCAGACGATATGCCAGTCGCCTGACATGAGTGTCTACGACAACGCCGGGTACTCCAAAAGCATCACCCAGCACGACGTTGGCGGTCTTGCGGCCGACACCTTCGAGTTGCAGCAGCTCGTCCATCGTTCCGGGAACTTCGCCGCCGAATTTCTCG
>CAZJIU010000028.1:19787-25285 GCA_964546145.1 uncultured bacterium | reverse complement strand
TATGTATTAAAAAAGTTTAACCGCAAAGAACGCAAAAAATCCACAAGGGTCGCAAAGATAAAATCAGGATTCTTAAACATTCTCTCCTGGCCACAAAAACCTTAGTGCTCTTGGCGAAATCCTTTGCGTCTCTGCGGTTATTCTTCTATGGTTATTCCTCTTTCTTGAAATCTTTATTTTTCCCGGTCGTATAGGCGCAGATCGCAAAATTCACCCCCTTCGTGGTCGTAAACCATAAGCCGTGATTCAGCCCAAGCGCCCAGTCAATGTGGATAAAACTCAGATTAAAGCCACTGCCGAAAGTTAATTCACGGTGCTTCCAGCCACCGAATGAGACGCCCACCCGCAGCGGAAAGCGCGGCGAGCGGGTAAATTCTATCCCATTAGCCCACTTCCAAGTTCCGAAGGAATAAAGGCGGTCTTCAAAGCCAACCACAAAATCGGTCGCGTATAAAATTCCATCATCGAGCCATTTGGAGAGACTGAAGCGCAGCAGTGCCGGATAACGCATCACAAATTCGGTCGAATCGGAGAAAGATCTGCCCTTCCCGGGAAAAACATCACGAAACTTGTACTTCCCGAAAAATTTATCAAACCGGGCTTCATTGACCTGAAATTCATAGACAAAGTGCTCACCACCCAGGAAAAAACCCTTGCCACCGAGTAGACGAGAGGTAAGAGTTTTTTTATTCCAGACAATCCGCCCGAAGAGATTGGTGATCGAAATACCTAGACGATAGCCATTTATTTCCTTAGAAGTAATCCCAAAATCCAGAGCAAAGCCGCGCCCGCCTACCGACTGCTGAAACAGGTAGCGCCCGCCCCCTACAATATAACATCTATCCTGTTCAAAATAAGTATTAACTGAACCGTACGACGAATCGGGATTAACGCCCAGGTAACTGATCCCTTGAAGATACTTAAAGCTAAATCCCATAAAGATATCTCTGACCGGAATCGCAAAGGAATATGCCCACTGATTCAGCATCAGAAACTCTTCGCGAAATTTGAGGTCAAGCTTCTGACCGATGGGATTGCCGTTGAAAAGGAACTGTACCAAGCCCTTGGGCATTCCGAGATCGCCAATAACGATAAAATCCGAGGTGAAAGCCTTATTGTCATGCGATGAATTGATATAAGGCAGGGGCAGATGCAAATCAGTATAAATCCGCCAGCCTTCGTCGGGAATCTCAGATAAAAAATCTTGTTTTAATTCACCATCATCGGCTTCGAGGTTTTTCCCATTATACTTAGTATAATTATTTAACGACAGAAAACTATTCGTAAAACTGGTTGCGACGGCACCCCAGATTCGATAGGAGTCATATTCATGCGGAATAGCCAGATTAGCCGGATTGTAATTAATCGTGAATAGGCCCCGGGCAACCACGCCATAAGCACAAGCCATCGCCATTCCCCGTGGATCGCGCCGGGTCTGCGCTTGCGCCGAACAGATCAGGATTGCAATTGTTAAAAGGCTAATGGCTAATTTTCGCACTATTACCTGCTATTTGATTGGCTAAACACTTTTTCCAGACTCTCGGTAGTAACGGTATCTTCCTCCGAACCACCCGAACCAAAAACGGCTGTCGTATTCAGCGTCAGGCTAAAAATAGTCAGGATGCTGATCTGATCATAATATCCCACGGTAACCAAGGAATCGGTACTATTGAAATGGACTCGCGGACGGATGTAGTGATCCTCTTCACCGATCAGGTCTTCAACCTTGATTGAATCAATTACCGATGTTCGCTGGACGATTCCTGCGGTTTTAACCCGAAAGTCCGCGTCGTTTATAATTGGAGCTGGCAATTCAATTGTTGCCAGGGTATCAATAGTGACTTCGACCTGTCCCGAGTCGGTGATGGCATAAAGGGTATCATTAGTCGCATTCCAGATGTAACCAGAGTCGGCAACTCCCGGCTCTAAAGGAAAATAATCATGGGTCGAAATCAACACATTAACCTCTCCGGAAATCGGAAAATCATTCTCCACCCAGGAGATGATAGAAGCTTCAATTAAACCATCCCGAATACGCTGCCGGGTGGTTTTGTCTACCGCCGAGAGCTTGTTGGATTTCTTAGGAATAAAAGTCATCTCGTTCATTTTTACTATAAAAGGCACTTCCACCTCATACTGACCCCAAAATTTTTTATTAACTCGTAATATCGAGATGTTATTCGGAGGAATTGATGCCATGCCAGAAATTATGATAGAGTCGGGTATTAAATTAAATACTGGTGCAATATCTAAATCCACTTTGGAATATTTTTCCCTTTCCGCCTCACCTGCTAGAATGGTCCCCGCTTCGTGAAGTGTTTCATCCCGCCCTGCTCTACGTCCTTCAATATCGAAACCCAGATCGAATTGAACCTGGATCTCATTATAAAAATGCATCGTTAAAAAAACATTTCCAAAATTGACATCCCCGAATCCAGTTGGTATATCCTTAATGGTAAGTGGAGGTATGGGTATATTGAATGATTTATTGAATTTGCATGATATCTCCTGAAACTTCATGTTCGAGATAGTCATTGAAAAACCGAGCTGCCCTTCGATATCTATCGGTATAGTTGATACAGTATCACCGGGATCATCGAGGATCTCAATCGTCGTAATTACAATGAAAGAATCAACCACCGTCGTCGGGTCGGGATTCCTCAGGGTATCCAGGTCCAGGCGTTTGAAATTATCATCAATTGCTCCCGAATTCAGAATTGAACTAATCTTAAACTCTCCTGTTTCGGTATAAAAATTCTGAAATTCTAACTCCATTTTTAGATTAAGTGGTAAATCATTTTCGATTTGCCAATTGATCTGATTAGTATCCGGACTTTGGGTGATTGCCTCTCCAAAAATGCCACGATAGATCTTCATGTTCGATTCGGGAAGAGCTTGGGCAATGCGTTGGGTTATCGGCAGCGGTTTGCCGGTAAAACTTTCGATATCGTTAATTTCCATATTTACCGTAACTGTCAGATAGGGGTCGCTGCCAGCCGGAATGGTTATTGGTTGCCCATTGGTACCCGCCAGGATAGCAGAAATGGAGATAATTATCGAATCACCAATCATTTTATTGTCTAAATCACTACTTTGAGAACTGGTTTCACCGGTGGGAATCGTAGCATAAAAGTTTTCGGCAATGACACTCTCATCCGAGTTGCGCAGCTGTATGTCTACCGAGTCCAAATCCATAAGCATTTGATTTTCAATCGTCGAACCGAAAGTTCCCTCACCGATGGTCAGATAATCCACTCTTTCAAAATAGGGAACTCCATTTTTATCGAATATTTTGTAAGAACTCTCGGAATCCATCAATTTCACGCGCGGGAGTGAGTCTAAGGTTATCGGAAAATCAGCTGGTAGCGATACTGTTAAAGAAAATAAAGTGGATAATTTAATAGTCATCGGCACCGCAATCGAAACCGGCTGATTCTGCTCACTAAGATTACTAAAATCCTGTTGAAAAGTTACATTAGTGGCAGTAGGAATCACGAAAATGTCCTCAGTGAGAGTAACCGTATCCAATTCACCATTAAACTTGAAATAAATTAAATCCGCAAGGGTGTCGCCAAAAATATGATTAGTCGAATCTACCAGATCAGAGAGGTAGAGACTGACGTCGGTCAGTGGTAAGTTGATTGTCTGATAGAAAGTTGGCATTTCCGGTGGCGATAGCGGCTCATAGGTACAGCCGATCCAGATCAGGACTATTACTCCCAAAGCTGCTAATGATTTTATTTTATGGGATATCTTAAAGGGTTTCACAGTACTTTATATTTTACTGAATTTGAAGTTCGATAAAATCCAGTTTAAGATTTGCGTTTACCGGTAAAGTAACTGCTGACTGCAAAATGGATTCCTTTTGTCGTATGCAGCCAGAGACCCTGCTGCAAACCTATTGCCCAATCAAGATGGGCGAAACCCAGGTGAAGACCACTGCCCAGTGCTATCTCCCAACCACCAATGCCACCCAGAGCTAGGCCAAAGCGAAAAGGAGTTTTCGGAAGATAGGAATATTCCAGGCCGATTGACCAGCACCAGCCTTTATGATAATTGAAACGATCCTGAAAACTGGTCGAAAAATCCATACTGACCAGCAAATCCGGGCGCATCTGTTTGGCTAATCCGACCCGTAAAACTAGCGGTAATCTTGTTCGGAAAACTAAAGAATCTCCGGAGGAAATTTCTTTCTTGCTGGAAAAGAAGTGACTGTAACCGCTATCGCCTTCGAAAAATTCGCTCATGGTGACATCGTTGATCTCAAACTGATAATGATACGATTCGCCCTCAAAGGGCAAATCGAGATTGGTATTCCGGATCAATCCGCTCTTAACCTGGCCCCCCATTAACTCCAAAATGGTAGTTCCCATAGATTCCGAAAACAGGGCCGATTTATTCCATTTGATATTAGCTCCGATATTTTGAATACATAAGCCGAGATCCAATCCACTTTTATCCCGATAACTGATCCCCAGATCAACGCCAATGCCCATGCCAGTATTGGACTCACGGAACAGATAATCACCGGAACCGGTCAGGACGAATCGGGCAGTGTCTACTTCAATCAGGCCACTATTGTGTTTGGGATCGAGTCCATAGTATCCCAACCCCTGGATATATTTCAGCGAAAAACCAAAGGCGATATTTTCGTAAGGAATACCCATCGAATAGGCGTATTCAATCGCAGTCATCGCATCAATCCGCAAATCGGTTTCATAGGCTACATTCTTCTGCCAATTCCCGAAAACAATATCCAGAGCCGGTTTCGAAATATAATAATCTGTCACATACAGGACGTTCGTAGTAAATGCCTTATTGCCTATGGAAAAGTTGATAATTGGAATGGGTAATCCAAAGCTGGTATTCATCCGCCAGCCATTTTTAGGCAGATCATCAATAAATTTCTCTTGCAGCCGGCCATCGTCCGCCGTTAAATCCTTGCCGCCATATTGGGCGCTCGTCAGCAACGAGTAGAAGTTATTGGTCATCTGCCAATCGAGACCGCCAAGATAAAAATAGGTGGAATAGGCGGAAGGAAAGGCGAGGTTGGCCGGATTGGTGCTCACGCTAAACACCCCCTGCGGAATAGCCGTAAACGCACCACCCAGCGCCACTACCCGGGCATGCGCCGGCGTCTGGGCTCGTAAACAGCCAAGTGGACAAAGAATCATCATGAGCAATATCAAACAACCTGACCGCAGACTCTCGCGATTCCTAATTATGATCTGAGGAATGCTGAACTTCATTTATTGCGTTGTGTCCTCGACAGATTGGTTTAATACCGCTGCATCGAACAGCAGATTCAGATATGATTTGATCTCAATCGAATAATTGGTCTTCAATTGAATCACATTCGTGTCCGAACATGAAATAGCAAACTTCGGCAGAAAATAACAGGTGTCCCCCAGCAGCGCTAAAGTGCTGGAATCAGCCATAAAATACTGCTCACCTATCGCCCCGGGTAAAGGCAAATCGAAAATCGCCAGAGTATCAAT